>CAYNVI010000077.1:0-12939 GCA_964400585.1 uncultured Pirellulaceae bacterium
AGGGAGTTTGTACTCCGGCAATTCCATCACAAAGGGCGCCGGTTCGCCGCGGAGGATCGTCTTCTTCAGCAACCAGGCGGTCGGAATCGCCACCACGATCCCGACCAGGTACATCGCCATCAAGACCAGCCCTTGCAGCTTTAACCAGCCGCCCAGCAGGGCTCCGGTCGGAATGAACGCCGCGATCAGCAACATGTAGACCGGCAAACGGGCGGAGCAGCTCATGAAGGGGGCCACCATGATGGTCGCCAACCGGTCCCGTCGATTTTCGATCACGCGGGTCGCCATCACGCCCGGCACCGCACAGGCGAAGGAGGACATCAGCGGCAAGAATGATTTTCCGCTCAGGCCGAACGCTTTCATCACCCGGTCGACCAGGAAGGCGGCCCGCGCCATGTAGCCACAATCCTCCAACACGGCCAGGAAGAAGAACAGGAACGCGATTTGGGGAAGGAAGATCAAGACCCCTCCCACGCCCGCGATCACGCCATCGATCAGCAGGCTGCGCAGCGTGCCGGCAGGGATCACGCCGGCGACCGCTTGGGCAAGCCAAGCCTGGGCCGCATCGAGGCGATCCATCGGCCAGCCCGCCAGCGTGTAGATCGATTGGAAAATCAGCAGCATGACCCCGGCGAAGACCAGCAACCCCAGCACCCGGTTGGTCAGCACCGCGTCGAGCATGTCGGTTGCCGACCGCCCCAGCTTTCCAGATTCGCGGAGCACCCCTTCCAGCTGCTTGTTGGCCCACGCGTACCGGGCATTGCATTCGACATCGGCCGGTTCCCCGCATTCCGCCTCCAGCCGTTGGCGCTGGGTCTGCAACGCTTTGAGGGCGCCGCCGCCGAGCGAGGCGATCAGCCGCCGCTCGGATTCGCCGCCGCGATCGAGCAGCGCCCGTTCGATCAAATAATCATCGGGCAGCCGCGCGTCATCGACGCAGGCGGTCTCGGCCAACTGGCGACGGAGCTCGTCGCGGATCTCGTAGAACGGGGCGGGTAAGGGACGCGAACGTGCGACCTGCGGAACCGCTTCGCCAGCGGCGGCCTCGTCAGCGGGGGGCGGCGCCGCGTTGGACGCCGGAGTTTCCGTGATCGCCGCGACCAACGCTTCTTTCAAGGCGTCGAGCCCGCGGCGTTTCGACGCCGAGACCATGATCACGGGGACCCCCACATTGGCCGACAGCCGTTCGGCGTCGATCCGCAGACCCCGGCTTTCGGCCACGTCCGTCATGTTGACCGCCAGCACCAGCGGCTTGCCCAGTTCCCGCAGCTGGCTGACCAGGAACAGGTTGCGTTGCAGTAGCGTGGCGTTCAGGACGCAGAGGATCGCGTCGGGGGTTTGTTCCGAGGCGAGATCCCCGGTCAGGACTTCCACGGCGACCAGCTCGTCGGGCGACCGCGGGGCGAGGCTGTAGGTGCCCGGCAGATCGATCAGGTCGATCGCGTGGCCCTGCCAACCGACCCGTCCGACTTTCTTTTCGATCGTCACCCCCGGAAAGTTGCCGGTCCGGGCGTGCATCCCGGCCAACGCGTTGAAGAGGGTGCTCTTGCCCGTGTTGGGGTTTCCGATCAGCGCGATCGCGCGACGGCGAGGGGGAGCGTCCGGGGGGGGATTTGCGGGCGCTGGAGGCGATTCGAGCGGTGTGGACAACGGCAAGACTACGGGGCAGGAGGACTGAAGGCGGCGAGAGGCTCCAGGCAGACACGCCGCGCCTCGCCACTCCGCAAGGCAATCCGCGCTCCCTGGATCGTGCACTTCAGCGGATCGCCCAGCGGGGCGGCGCGGAGGAACCGTACCGGTTGGCCCGGCACGAAACCCATTTCGCGCAGCCGCGAAGCGATCCCGTCGGCCCCTTCGATCCGCACGATATGCCCGCTTTCGCCGGGCCTTAACTGATCAAGCGTCGTCATTAGCCATCCCTTTAATGAGAACGAGTCTCAATTGCTTTCTTTCATCGTCGCGAGCCAGCGACCATTTGTCAAGCGGGGAGCGTGAGATTGGCGTCCCGCCGGCGGATCGCGGGGCGCGGAAATTGGCGAAAGCGTAGCGGTCGTCTCGAGCGAACTTCCGGGCCCCGAGATTCCGCCGGCGGGCTGGCCGGCAAGGCCTGGGCGACCGTTTCCCGCTTCGGTAGCATTCGGGTATGAGCACTCCAATGATGCGGCAATATCACGAAGCCAAGGAAGCTTGCGGGGACGCGCTGCTGCTGTTCCGCATGGGGGATTTCTACGAGCTCTTTCATGAGGACGCGAAGACCGCCGCGCGGATCCTGGGATTGACGCTGACCAGTCGCGACAAGGACAGCCAAAATCCCGTCGCCATGGCCGGCTTTCCGCACCATCAGCTCGACGCCTACCTGCGGAAACTGATCACCGCCGGGTTTCGTGCGGCAGTCTGCGAACAGATGGAAGATCCCAAGCAGGCCAAGGGGCTGGTCCGGCGGGAGGTCACGCGGATCGTATCGGCCGGGACCTTGACCGACGACGGCATGCTCGACCCGCGGGAGGCCAACTACCTCGCCTGCGTCTACTCGCCGCCGCCGGGACGCGGGCAGGACGCGACGCCTCTGGTCGGGATCGCCTGGGCGGAACTCTCCAGCGGGCGGTTTGAAGCGGGGGTTTTCCCACGCAGCCGGCTGGAGGATGAATTGGCCCGGATCGGTCCGGCGGAAGTCCTCTATCGCGAAGACGATCCGCGGATCAGTCCCGACACCACGGCCGGCTGGTCGGTGACCATGCGGCCCGCTTGGACGTTTGCCGCCGAATCGGCCCAGCAGACCCTGTGCCGCGTCCTCGGCGTGCACAACCTGGAAGGGCTCGGGTTCGACGAAAGCTCGCAACCGGCCGTGCAGGCGGCCGGCGCGGCGATGACCTATCTGGAGGAGACGCAGCGGAGTGGACTGGGGCATTTCGAGCGGCTGACGGCGCACCATCGGGCGGCGGTCGTTCAGATCGATGCCGCCACGCGCCGCAGTCTGGAATTGGTGCGGACGCTGCGGACCGGAGCCCGCGACGGATCGCTGCTCGATGTCGTCGACCAGACGCAGACGCCGATGGGCGCCCGCCTGTTGGGCGATTGGCTGTCGGCCCCGCTCGTCTCGCCCCCGCAGATCGCCCAACGCCACGACGCGGTGCAGGAACTGGTCGATCAGACGCCGCTGCGGGAAACCTTGCGGTCGACGCTGAAGCAATCGTTCGATCTCAGTCGCTTGCTCGGTCGGATCGCGACGCAACGCACCGGTCCGCGCGATCTGCAGCAGGTCGCACGGACCCTGGCGATGTTGCCCCCGCTGAAGACGCGGCTGGGCGACTGCCAGGCGGACCTGCTGGGCCAGATCGAAGATCATCTGCACCTTTGCCCCGAGCTCCGCGGCAAGCTCGAAGCGGCTTTGGTCGACGAATGCCCGTTGTCGGCCGCCGACGGGAATTTCATCCGGGCGGGCTATGACGAAACGCTCGATTCGCTCCGCGAACTGGCCGCCGGCGGCAAGCAATGGATCGCCAGTTACCAGGCACAGCAAGGGGAAGCGACCGGGATCCCCAATCTGAAAGTCGGCTTCAACAAGGTCTTCGGATACTACCTCGAAGTCAGCAACTCGCATCGCGAGAAAGTCCCGGCCGATTTCATTCGCAAGCAGACCTTGAAGAATTGCGAACGCTTCATCACTCCCGAATTGAAAGAGTACGAGGAGAAGGTCCTGGCGGCCGACGAGGAAGCGCAGGAGCGGGAACAGCAGATGTTCTTCGCCTTGCGGGGGGCCTGCTACGACGCCTTGCGGCAACTCCAGCAGGTGGGCGAAGCGCTGGCGCGGCTCGATGTCATCACCGCCTTTGCGGAACTCGCCGCCCGCCGAAACTGGGTGCGACCCGAGATCAGCGAGGAAGCGGTCCTGGAGATCGAGGAAGGCCGGCATCCGGTGCTCGACGTCACCATGCCGCAGGGCGAGTTCGTCCCCAACGACTGCCTGGCGTCGCCCGAACGCGGCATGGTGCTGTTGATCACCGGTCCCAACATGGCGGGCAAGAGCACCTACATCCGGCAGGTCGCGTTGTTGACGTTGCTGGCCCAGTCCGGCGCGTTTGTCCCCGCCAAACGGGCCACCATCGGACTGACCGACCGCATCTTCGCGCGGGTGGGGGCGAGCGACGAATTGAGTCGCGGACAGAGTACGTTCATGGTCGAAATGGTCGAGACGGCCCGCATCCTGAACACCGCCACGCCCCGCAGCCTCGTGATCCTCGATGAGATCGGCCGGGGCACCAGCACCTACGATGGGCTGTCGCTGGCCTGGGCGATCACCGAGTACTTGCACGAACAGATCGGCGCTCGCACGCTGTTTGCCACGCACTACCATGAATTAACGCAGTTGGCCGATACGCTGCCGCGGGTTACCAACCTGAACGTGGCGGTGCGGGAATGGGATGACCAGGTGGTGTTCCTGCACCGGATCGTCTCGGGCGGGGCGGATAAAAGTTACGGCATCCATGTCGCCCGGCTGGCAGGCGTGCCTCCGGCAGTCAACGAACGAGCCAAGGACATCCTGGCTCAGCTGGAATCGAATCAGCGTGACCAATTCGACCGGCCCGCCATCGCTGCGACTTCCCCGTCCGCTGCGGACGGGGGAGCGATGCAGTTGACCCTCTTCGGGATCGCCGACCATCCGCTGCTCGATGAGATGCGTCGTTTGCAACTCGACCGCTTAACGCCGCTCGAAGCGTGGCAATTTTTGCAATCCGCGCAAGCGAAGCTGGCCGATCCCAACCTGCGACCGATCAAAGCCGCCTCGCGATAAGGGGTCGCTTCGGCCTCCGCTTCGCAACGCGGCTGCCCGACCCTTTTGTGCAACGCCGTTGCCCAACGCTCCCCGCCCACCAACCGCCCCGGGAGGTGACACGATGGTACGACCTCAATTCCCCGATTACGGCGTGTTTTTGCAGTGGCCCTACGCGGGCACCGATTGGATCCATCCCGAGGATGTGGCGGCGGCCGAGCGTTTGATCCCCAGCAACCGGGTTTTCCGACGCGTCGCGTTCGAACCGCCCTACTACCACTACTGGTACGGAGACACGCGGTTGCGATTGAAGCCGGCGATGTGGTTGGCGGTCGCCGGCGAGGGGTTCGACGTCGGCGATCCGGTCGAAACGATCGGGTTGGGGAAGGAGGAGGAGCTATTCATCGGCGAGATCATCGAACGCCGATACGATCGTCGCCGCCAAACGATCTATTACCGCTTGCGGCGGGGCAATCAGCGTTTGCCTCGTCGGTTTGCCGCCAAGAACCTGCGGTTGTTGATCGAGAAAGTCGAGCTGCGTCCGGCCGAGCAGATCACGATCGAACCGGCGGAGGAGAAGACGATCGACCCGGCCATGCGGATCGATCCGCCCTCTACGTGAGCAGCAGGCGGGCGAAATTGATGTAGATCACGATCCCTAAGATGTCGACGATCCCTGCCACAAACGGATTGCTCATCAAGGCCGGGTCCAGTCCCAGCCGTTTAAAGATCAGCGGCAAGACCGCGCCGCATAGGCAGCCGGCCAGCACGACTGCCAGCAAGGTGGCAGGGATTACGAGGGCATCCCACGAGCTCGGCGCCACAAACGTGGCGACGCCCCAGCCGAGCAATGCCAGGCAGCTCCCCAGCAGCAGCCCCACCAACAGCTCACGCAGTAAGATCGTGCGCCAATCTGTGATCAGCAGGTCGCCGCTGGTCATCGCGGTGATCACCAACGTCGCGGATTGGCTTCCCGAGTTGCCGCCGGCACTGATGATCAGGGGGATGAACCAGACCAGCCAGATGAACGATTCCAATTCATGTTCGTAATGCCGCAGGGCAAAAGCGGTCAGCAAAGCGGCGAAGAACAGGACGATCAACCAGATCCCCCGTTTCCAGCCGAGCAACCAGAGGCTGATCCGCAGGTAGCCGTCTTCCAACGGGGCGACGCCGGCGATTCGCTGCGCGTCCTCGGTCAGTTCTTCGCGGACCACGTCGATCACGTCGTCGTGGGTGATGATTCCCAACAGGTGCCGTCCCTGATCGACGACCGGGATCGCCAACAGGTTAAAGCGTTCGACCTTCTCGGCCACATGCTCTTGGTCCTCTCCGATCTGGACGGCGATCACATCGGTCTCCATCAACTCGACCAGTTTCGTATCGAGGCGCCCGAGTGCGGAGACCAATTGACGGCCGGAGACGACTCCCCGCAGTTGGTCGTCATCGTCGACGACGTACAGGTAATAGATCGTCTCCAGTTCTTCGGCTTGGTGGCTCAGCTCGTCGAACGCCTCGCGCACCGTCAGCGATTCGCTGAGCTTGGCGACTTCCGTGGTCATCAAGGCCCCGGCGGTCCCTTCCGGGAAGGCCTGCAACCGCTGGATGTTGCGGCGTTCCCGCACGGGCAGCAGCGTCAGGATTTGATCGACCCGCTCGACCGGCATTTCCTGCAGCAGGTCGACGCGGTCGTCGGGGGCCATTTCGGTGACGAGCTGCGCTAATTCCTGCGGGTCTTCCTCGCGAAAGATCTCAAGCTTCTTCTCCCATTCGAAGAACTGAAAGATCTCCGCCCGCAGCGACGCCGTGGTGTGCTGCAGGACCCGCCAGGCTTCGCTGGCAGTCAGGCCTTGCATGTATTCGGCGGTGCGTCCCGGATTGAGGGCTTCGCAGAATTCTTGCAGCTCGGCGCCGTTCTCGTCGCGGAGCATTTCGCGCAATTCGGGCAGGAAAAGCGTGTTGACCATGGCGACGGGGGAACGATCTCGGGGTAGGGTGAAGATCCGCTGGACTGCGCATTCTAAATTTGACTCGAGCCAACTGATAGGGAGCTAACCATGCGGATCGCGTTGACGGGCGCTACCGGTTTTTTGGGACGCCATGTGGCGGCCCGATTGCACGAAGCGGGCCATGTTTTGCAGGGCTGGCGGCGCGCGAGTTCGCGGCTCAAAACGCTTCCCGATCCGATCGTGATCGACTGGGTCGAAGGTGAACTGGGAGACCACCGAAGCGAAGCGGCCCTGGTTTCAGGCTGTGATGCCTTGGTGCACTGCGCGCTCTGGCGGGATGCCGATAGCTTCCAGCAGTCGGGCCAAGACGTGCTGGCCTTCGTCGAACGCAATGTGCTGGGAACACTGGCGCTGTTCGAAGCGGCCCGGGCGGCCGGTGTCTCACGGGTCGTGTTTGTCAGTACCGGCGCGGTGCACGAAAAGATCCTGCCCGATCGCCCTCTGGACGAAAACCATCCCGCTTGGCCGAAAACCCATTACGGGGCGCACAAGGCGGCGATCGAGGCGTTTGTCAGTAGCTACGGCCATGGCGACGATTGGCCGATCTGCGCCCTCCGTCCGACCGCGATCTACGGCATCGACGAGCCCTTGCGGCACAGCCACTGGTTCGACCTGGTCAGCCGCATCGTCCAAGGCGAGGATCTCGCCGTCGAAGGCGGCGGGAAGTTTGTCCATGCCGACGATGTCGCCCAGGCGATCTCGCTGTTGCTGGAAGCCGAGGGAATCGCCGGCGAGGCGTTCGAGTGTTGCGATCGCTACGTCTCGCGACGCGAAGTGGCGGATCTGGCCAAGCAGATCAGCGGCAGCGACAGCACGATCGAAGGCGATGTCAAGCGGCCGCAGAACACGATCGCCACCGACAAGCTGCAGGCGTTGGGAATGCAATTCGGCGGCCCCGCCAAGCTGCAGGCGACCATCGAAACGTTGGTCCAAGCCTGTCGCGCCAACCCGACGTAGGGGCCGCCCCGCGTTTCCTTTCCGCGAACGCAATCGCGCTTCCGCTTACCTTTCTTTTTCGCCTGCCCCGGAATCTCCGATGGTTATCCTGCGTCTCTGCGTCGTGCTCCTGTTCCTGCCGCTGCTGATCGCTCCCTCCGCAGGGGGCGACTTGACGATTCCGCCGCGGAGCGAAGCGGGGGAAGGAGGCTACTTGCAAAGCGAATTCATCTACCCGCTGGCAGGACGCCCCACGCCGCAGTGCCACGCCTCGACGATTGTGGAAACCGACGAGGGGCTGGTCGCCGCATGGTTCGGCGGCACCCGTGAAAAGCATCCCGATGTTGGCATCTGGTTATCCCGGCACCGCGACGGTCAGTGGACCGCCCCGGTTGAATTGGTCGACGGCAGCGAGCAGGAGGCAAAGGAATTGCCTTGCTGGAATCCGGTGCTGTTTCAAGCCGCCGAGGGTCCCTTGTACCTGTTCTATAAAGTGGGTCCCAATCCGCGGTTGTGGTGGGGCATGATGCTCCGCTCGGAGGACGCCGGCAAGACTTGGTCGCGACCCGAAAAACTGGGGCGGGACGAAGCCCTTCCCGAGGCGAATCCCCATTTGCTCGGCCCGGTCAAGAACAAGCCGATCGCCCGCCCGGACGGAACGATCCTCTGCCCTTCGAGTACCGAGAACGCAGGCTGGCGGGTCCACTTCGAGCGTTTCGATCCGGCCAGCGGCCATTGGCAAGTGATCGGCCCGATCCACGATGCCTCCCGCTTTGATGCGATCCAACCCAGCATCCTGATCCATGACGAGCAGCGTTTGCAGGTCCTTTGCCGCTCCCGGCAAAACGTCCTGGTGGAAAGCTGGTCGGAAGATGGCGGGCAGAGTTGGGGGCCCGTGCAAGCGACCTCGCTGCCCAATCCCAACGCGGGAACCGATGCGGTGACGCTGCAGGATGGCCGGCATCTGTTGGTCTACAACCACACGACGCGGCAGGGTGATTTTCCTCGCAATCGCGAGATGTTGAACGTCGCGGTCTCGCAGGACGGAAAGGATTGGCAACCGGTGTTGACCCTGGAACGATCGCCAGGAGAGTATTCCTATCCTGCGGTGATCCAGACGAGCGAGGGTCGCGTTCATGTGACCTACACCTGGCAACGCCAAACGATCAAGCACGTGGTGCTCGATCCGGCGCGGTTGGCGGCCCCCTAGCGCGACAGCGCCCCTGATTTTGTAGCGGAACGGCGCGAGCCGTCCAGTTTCGCAATGCAAATCCTCAAGCCATACCCGGCGGCTCGCGCCGCTCCGCTCACCACCATGTCACTGCGAGATACCGCCCTCCATGACCGACGGCCGTTCTGCTTGCGACCTACCCGTGATCGACGTTTCCGCAGAGGCGTCGCCCTCGACTTCCCGCCCGTTGGGACGCGTGCGTACGGTGGCGATGCTGAGCGTTCGCTGGTTGATGTTGATCGGTCTGGTCGGCGCCCTGCAAGCTGCCGCTCAACAGCGACGTGAACGGCGGGAGGCCGATGCCGCGCCGGTGCGCGTTCCCGCGGCGATGCGGACCGCCTGGTTCGGGACCGAGGCGGTGGAGATGACCTTCGATGCGGCCCAAGGCCGCGCGCTCATTTGGGACGGAGCGCGGAACCTGTTGGGGTCGGTGGTCGAAACGTTGCCCGCTGCCAAAACCGTGACCGGTTATCGCGGCGTCAATAACCTGCAGGTGGCGATCGATCCGGAGGACACGATCGTCGGCATCCGGCTGCTGTGGAGCGAGGACACCGCGGACCACGTCGAAGCGATTCGACGGTCCAAGCATTTTTTTGACCAGTTCGTCGGCCAGCGGGTTGCTGCGGCCCTCGACGACGTCGATGTTGTCAGCGGGGCGACGCTGACCAGTTTGGCGATGAGCGAATCGATCGCGGTCCGCTGGGGGGAGCGCGTTCCCGCTTCCGCCCGCTTTCCAGACGCGTTGACCGAAGCGGAATGCCGGGCGGTCTTTCCGGAGGCGGCGGAGTGCCTGCCCCACCCGCTGCTCGCCTCGGCCCGTCGCGTCCAAGGGGCCGACGGGACGTCGTTGGGGATGGTGCTGCGGACCGGCCCGCTGAACGATCGGATCAATGGCTACCAGGGTCCCAGCGAGTTGCGGCTGGGTTTCGATCCGCAGGGACGCCTCCAGCAGGTCCGCGTCCGCGAGACCTTTGACAATCAACCCTATGCCTCGTACGTCGCCGACGAACCGTGGTACTGGGACCCCTTTCTGGGGAAAACGATGGGCGAGCTGGCCGAAGCGGACCTCCAGGCCCTGGGAATCGAAGGCGTTTCGGGGGCGACGATGAGCACCGTGGCGGCGGCGGAGACGTTGATCGCTGCGGCGGGCGAAGCCCAGCGGTTGCAACAGGAGGCTGCCCAGCCGTCCCCCTCGCCGCGGCGGCCGCTGCACTGGAGTTGGAAGGAAACGACCACGCTGGCGTTCCTGGCAGGCGCGCTTTGGATGGGGCTGGGACGATCCCCGCAGCGGCGGCGTTTGCGACGCCTCTGGCAGGTCGCCCTGGTGGCGGGCTTTGGCTTGGTCACCGGCAATCTGGTTTCGATCGCGCTGTTGCTCGGCTGGGGCAGCGGGGGGCTTCCCTGGCGTTTGGCTCCGGGATTGGCAGCGGTGGTGGCGGTCGCCCTGGCGATCCCGACGCTGACCAAGGCGCCGCTGTATTGTGCCCAGCTCTGTCCGCATGGCGTCCTCCAGCAGTGGTTGATCCGTCGAGGCCGATTTCGCCTCCGCATCTCGCCGCGCTGGAACCGGGTCTTGCTGGCGGTGCCGGGAGCGCTCTGCGTGGCCGCCTACCTGGTCGCCTTGACGGGGATGCCGGTCGATTTGGCGACCTGGGAGCCTTTCGACGCCTACCTCGTGTGGACCGCCGTTGGCGGCTCGGCGATCGTGGCAATCTTGTCACTGGGTCTCGCCGCCCTGAGCCCGATGGGCTATTGTCGGTTCGCCTGTCCCACCGGACGGGTGCTGACCTACACGCGTCGGCATGCGCGTTCCGGGCGGCGGGAATGGAGCGACGTGGTCGTGTTGATGTTGCTCGGTGGCGCTTGGCGCTTCGTCCTCTGGTAGCCCCGAGATTGGGAAGCCCTTTGTCGCCGACGAAGGGCTCGGAGATGAATCGATCCCCTGGGAAGGAGAGCGTCGAGATGGCGGAGCGTTCGCGGCTGAACAAACTACGGCAACAGCTGGCCGAGCAAGGGATCGAGAGGATGCTGGTCACCGATGAGACCAACGTCGGCTATCTCTCGGGATTCCGCGGTGACAGCAGTTACCTGCTGATCACGGCCGATCGGCAGATGATCCTCAGCGATCGTCGCTACGAGACTCAGATCGCGGAGGAATGTCCCGACTGGGAAGCGGTGGTGCGAGGCCCGCAGCGGACGATGCTGCAGCTGATCGAAGAAGCGTTGGCCGCCACGGGCGGCGCGGCATCCGCGGCGGTCGGCTTGGAGGCCGACCAGATCTGTTGGACCACCCAGCGGTCCTTCGTCGCCAACATGCCCGAGGTCACCTGGATCCCGACCAGTGGCTTGGTCGAAGGGCTGCGGGCGATCAAGGAACCGGGCGAGATCGACACGCTTCGCCGGGCCGTGTGGGTGGCCGAGCGGGCTTTTGAATCGCTGACGGCCCGGCTCCGCCCGCAGTGGACCGAGCTGGAAATGGCCCACGAACTGGAGGCGACGATGCGTCATTTGGGGGCGACCGGTTGTGGGTTCGATCCGATCGTCGCGGTCGGCCCGCACGCGGCGCTGCCGCACGCGACCCCGCGCGCCCGCTCGATTTCCGAATCCCCGGTGTTGCTGATCGATTGGGGGGCGATGTTCGAGGGTTACACCAGCGATTTAACCCGCACCCTGCATATCGGCCCCGCCAAGGGGCGGTTTGCCGAGGTCTACCCGGTGGTCTTGGCGGCCCAGCAGGCGGCGATCGCCGCGATTCGCCCCGGGGTGGAACTCCGCACGGTCGATGCGGCGGCCCGCCAGGTGATCACCGATGCTGGGTGGGGCGACTATTTCGGTCACGGCCTGGGGCATGGAATCGGCCGTCAGGTCCACGAGCATCCTCGCATGTCGGCGATCAGCGAGGGGACGCTGGCAGCGGGGATGGTGGTCACCGTCGAACCCGGGATCTATCTGCCTGGGGAACTGGGCATCCGGCTGGAAGATGACGTGCTGGTGACGGAATCGGGCCAGGAGGTGCTGTCGAGTCTGCCAAAGGGCCTCGAAGCCTGCTCGGTAATGTTGTAAAACGTGGATCCCACGGCCTATCGAGGTTGGGGGGACCGAGTATCCACCGGGGCGGAACGATTCCGCTCCGCCTTTCGATCTCCATCGCCGGTGTACCAATTGCGAGAGTCAGTCGAATGAGTGAAGGCGATCAGAGCGACCCAAACGACGTTTTCGAAATCGAACGGATCAAACGTCTGGTCGAATTGATGGAAGAGCACGACTTGTCGGAAGTCGATCTTCAACAAGACAACGAGCGGATCAAGCTGAAACGAGGCGGCGCGGTCGCTCCGATTCCCACCGCCACGCCGATCCCCGGGCCGGCCGCCCCCGCACCGGCAGCGGCCCCGGTGGCCCCGGCGGCGGCCGACAACCCGAACCTGGTCGTCATCGAGGCCCCCATGGTGGGGACCTTCTATTCCAAGGCGAACCCGGACGCCGAGCCGTTCGTCAAAGTCGGTGCGTCGGTACAGAGCGAGACGGTCGTCTGCATTATTGAGGCGATGAAGGTGTTTAACGAAATCCCGGCGGAAGTCCGCGGGAAAGTGGTCGAAATAATGGTCCAGGATCAGGAGCCGGTCGAGTTTGGCAAACCGCTCTTTAAAATCGACACCTCCGCGTAAGACCGGCCGCCTGCGGACCGCAGACGATTGGCGAATCTAGCACTCGGCTGCTCTTTTCTTCTTTGTGCAAGGCTTTCTGGCTCGATGTATAAACGGATTCTGATCGCCAACCGAGGCGAAATCGCGCTCCGTGTGATTCGTGCCTGTCGCGAGATGGGAATCGAATCGGTGGCGGTCTTCAGTGAGGCGGATCGCACGTCGGCGCACGTCGCGTTGGCCGACCACGCGATCTGCATCGGCCCGCCGCGAAGTTCCGACAGCTACCTGCGGATCGACCAGATCATCAGCGCCGCCGAGGTCGGGAACGCCGACGCGATCCATCCCGGCTAT
>CAYNVI010000078.1:0-12877 GCA_964400585.1 uncultured Pirellulaceae bacterium
GGTGAGTTCATCATCAACGGGGCCGAGCGGGTTGTTGTCTCGCAGTTGCACCGGTCGCCGGGCGTCGACTTCGTGCTCGAGGCGGAAGGCACGACCGGCATGAAGTTGCCCAGTTGCCGCGTGATCCCCGAGCGCGGTTCCTGGATCGAAGTCAATGTCACCAAGAAGGATTCGCTGACGGTCCGGATCGATCAAAGCGGCAAGTTCAGCGCGATGACGCTGCTGCGGGCAATGGATCCCAGCCTCTCGACCGATGCGGCCTTGCTCAAGGCGTTCTATCCGACCGGCGAACAGAAGATTTCCGACGGGCGGAGTGCAGCGAAGATCGAAGGGAAGATCGCCGTCGACGATGTCGTCTACCCTTCGGGCAGCGACCGCGCCGGCGAAATCATCATCGAAGCGGGCCACAAGATCTCCAGTAACGTCGCCGAGACGATCTGTACGGCGGGGGTGCAAAGCATCGAGACGATGGAAGCCCCCAAGGTTCCGTTGATCTTCAATTCGCTCACCGAGGACAATACCAGCAGTCACGAAGAAGCCCTGCTGCGGATCTACCAGCGGCTCCGGCCCGGCAACCCGCCGCAATTGGAGAAGGCTCGGACGTTGTTCGTCGAGAAGTTCTACGACGACAACCGCTATCGGCTTGGCAAGGTTGGCCGGTTCCGGCTGAATCGGAAACTCGGCCTGGGCGTCAAAGAAGAGGAGATGACGCTTCGCCCCGAAGACATGATCGCCTCGATCCGTTACTTGATCGATCTGTTCGATCCCGACAGTGGGGCGGAGATCGATGACATCGACCACCTCGGTAACCGGCGGCTTCGCACGATCGACGAACTGGCCAGCGAAGAGCTTCGCAAAGGCTTCTTGAAACTTCGCCGCACCGTGCAGGAGCGGATGAGTCTGAAGGACGTCGAGGACATGACGCCGCGGGCGTTGATCAATCCCAAGAGCGTCTCGGCGGCCATCGATTACTTCTTCGGCCGCGGCGAACTTTCCCAAGTGGTCGACCAGACGAACCCGCTCAGCCAGTTGACGCACGAGCGTCGCCTCTCGGCCCTCGGCCCCGGCGGCCTGAACCGGAAACGAGCCGGGTTTGAAGTCCGCGACGTGCACATTTCCCACTACGGCCGGATCTGTCCGATCGAGACGCCGGAAGGCACGAACATCGGGCTGATCAGTTCCCTGGCGATCTATGCCGGGGTCGATGATTACGGCTTCCTGGTGACCCCCTACCGGAAAGTTCACGAAGGGAAGGTGTCCGAAGAGGTGGTTTGGTTGCGGGCGGACGAGGAAAGCGAGGCCTACGTCGCGCCGGCCGATGCCGAAGTCGAAAAGGGGGCGCTGGTCCCGGGCCCGAACATGATCGCCCGCTTCCGCAGTGACTTTCAGATCGTGCAGCCCGGGCAGGTCAAGTACATGGACGTCGCCCCCGCGCAGATGGTGGGCGTCTCGGCCGGCTTGATTCCCTTCCTGGAGCACGACGATGCGAACCGCGCGTTGATGGGTTCGAACATGCAGCGGCAAGCGGTGCCGTTGCTGGTCGCCGAACCGCCGATCGTGGGGACCGGGATGGAACGTCAGGTGGCGCAGAACAGCGCCATGGTGATCCGGGCACGCCGCGCCGGCAAGGTCACCTATGCCGATGCCCAGCGGATCGAGATCGGCAGCGATCACTACCCGTTGAAGAAGTACCAGGGGTTGAACGAACGGACCTGTTTGAACCAGAAGCCGATCGTCAGCGTCGGAGACAAGGTCGAAAAGGATCAGATCATCGCCGACGGGGCGGCAACCCGCGCCGGCGAACTGGCCCTCGGCCGGAACGTGCTGGTCGGCTTTATGTCGTTCGATGGGTACAACTACGAAGACGCGATCATCCTTTCCGAGGAGCTCGTCAAGAACGATACCTACACGTCGATCCACATCGAAGATTTCGATGTGGAAATCCGCGAGACCAAGCTAGGGCGGGAAGAGTTCACGCGTGACATTCCCAACGTCTCCGAAAAAGCGTTGCGGAATCTCGACGACAGCGGCATCGTCCAGGTCGGTACCTACGTCCGTCCCGGCGACATCCTGGTCGGCAAGGTCAGCCCCAAGAGCAAGACCGAACTGACTCCCGAAGAGAAGCTGTTGCACGCCATCTTTGGACGGGCTGGCGAAGATGTCAAAAACGATTCGCTGGAGGTTTCCTCCGGCGTCGAAGGGATCGTCATCGACGCCCAAAAGTTCTCCCGCCGGATGAGCCTCTCCGAAGAGGAACGCAAGGAGTTCGAGCGGGAGCTGAAAGAAGCCGAATCGGAGGGCAATGCCGAGATCGCCAGTACCTTCACCAGCCTGGTCGAGGACCTCGAGTCGGCGGCGGGGACGAAGCTGAACGATCCGCAAGGCAACCCGATGGCGGCCGGGCAAGATCCCAAGTACATCGCCGAGACCGCAGTCAACTTCAACCTCACCCGCGTCCTGGAACAGGTCAAGGACGAAGCGAAGCGGAAGGAAGTGATCAAGGTCCACAAGCAGCAGTGGCCGAACGTGGAAAAGGCGATCGACGACCGCGACCGCAAGCTGAACAGCATGAAGCGGGGCGACGAGCTCCGCAGTGGCGTGCTGCAGATGGTGAAGGTCTACATCGCCACCAAGCGGGTGATCAGTGTCGGCGATAAGATGGCCGGCCGACACGGGAACAAGGGGGTGATCGGCAAGATCTTGCCGGTCGAGGACATGCCCTTCCTGCCGGACGGGACGCCGCTGCAGATCATGCTCAATCCGCTCGGCGTGCCCAGCCGGATGAACGTGGGACAGATTCTGGAAACCCACCTCGGCTGGGCCGGTGCCAAGCTCGGCTTCCAGGCGATCACGCCGGTCTTCGACGGGGCGAGCGAGGAAGACATCAACGAGTGCCTTGAGGAGGCGGGTTTGCCGCGTCACGGTAAGGTGCGATTGATGGATGGACGGACCGGCGAAGCGATGACCCAGGAGACTACGGTCGGTTACATCTACATGCTGAAGCTGCACCACTTGGTCGACGACAAGGTGCACGCTCGCAGCACCGGCCCCTACTCGCTGATCACGCAGCAACCGCTTGGCGGCAAAGCTCGTTTCGGGGGGCAGCGGTTCGGGGAGATGGAGGTCTGGGCCCTGGAGGCGTACGGAGCGGCCTACATCCTGCAGGAGCTGTTGACCGTCAAGAGCGACGATGTCGAAGGCCGGACGAAGATCTACGAGTCGATGGTCAAAGGCGAAAACACGCTGGAAGCCGGCACCCCTGCCAGTTTTGACGTGTTGACCAACGAGATCCGCGGACTCGCCTTGAACATGCAGTTAGAGAAAAGACCGGTCTGAGGGAAACCCGCTTGACCTGAGGTCGTCCAGCCGGGCACGGCGGTTGCCCGGTTTTTTGGCTCGATGCCTTGCGCTTCCCTCGACGCCATCCCATCCAACATTGCACTGCTGCGGCGGTGACCCCAGAGGAGTCCTTCACAATGTCCATCGGCGAATCCGGCACTTACGAACGCATCAACGACTACGCTTCGGTCAAGATCAGCTTGGCCCGTCCTCAGGACATCAAGAGCTGGTCCTTCGGCGAGGTCAAGAAGCCCGAAACGATCAACTACCGAACCTACCGTCCCGAAAAGGACGGCTTGTTCTGCGAGCGGATCTTTGGGCCGGAGAAGGACTGGGAATGCGCCTGCGGGAAGTACCGCGGGATGAAGTACAAGGGGATGATCTGCGACCGTTGCGGCGTGAAGGTCACCCACAGCCGCGTCCGCCGTAAACGGATGGGGCACATCGAACTGGCCGCTCCGGTCGTCCATATCTGGTTCTTCAAGGCGATGCCGAGCCGGCTGGGGAACCTGTTGGCGATGAAAACGAGCTCGCTGGAAAAGGTGATCTACTTCCAGGACTACGTCGTCATCGATCCCGGTTCGACCGAACTGGAACCGCAACAGCTGTTGACCGAGGAAGAGTACCGGGCGGCCCGTCAGCAATACGGCGATGGCTCGTTCGAAGCCGACATGGGCGCCGAGGCGGTCCGCAAGCTGCTCAACAAACTCGACCTGGTCGCGCTCTCCCAGCAGCTCCGCGTCGACCTGGCCGAAACCGGCAGCAAGCAGAAGAAGAAGGACTACATCAATCGGCTGAAGATCGTCGAATCGATCCGCGACAGCGATAACCGGCCCGAATGGATGGTGCTCGACGTGATCCCCGTGATCCCGCCCGACCTCCGTCCCCTGGTGCTGCTCGACAGCGGCAACTTCGCCACTAGCGATTTGAATGACCTGTACCGTCGGATCATCAACCGCAACAACCGGCTGCGGAAGCTGGTCGACCTGAACGCGCCGGAAGTGATCATCCGCAACGAAAAGCGGATGCTGCAGCAATCGGTCGACGCGCTGTTTGATAACAACCGCTGCAAGCGTCCGGTCCTGGGCTCGTCCAACCGCCCGCTGAAGTCCTTGACCGACATGATCAAGGGGAAACAAGGCCGCTTCCGCGAAAACCTGCTGGGCAAACGCGTCGACTACTCGGCCCGCTCGGTGATCGTCGTCGGCCCGCGGTTGCGGTTGCACCAGTGCGGCCTTCCCAAGAAGATCGCCCTGGAACTCTACCAGCCCTTCATCATTCGCCGCCTGAAGGAACTCGGGCATGCCGACACGATCAAGTCGGCCAAGAAGATGCTCGAGCGGAAAGACGAAGAAGTTTGGGACATCCTCGAACAGGTGATCACCAACCACCCGGTGCTCCTGAACCGGGCGCCGACGCTGCACCGGATGGGGATCCAGGCGTTCGAACCGACGCTCGTGGAAGGCAACGCGATCCGCTTGCACCCGCTGGTCTGCAAAGGTTTCAACGCCGACTTCGACGGCGACCAGATGGCGGTTCACTTGCCGCTGTCGATCGAAGCCCAGGTGGAAGCGCATACGTTGATGTTGAGCACCAACAACGTCTTCGCTCCCTCCAACGGCAAGCCGATCATGAGCCCGTCGCAGGACGTGGTGATGGGTTGCTATTACATCTCGGTGGCCCTGCCCGATCAAAAGGGCGAAGGGATGACTTTCAGTTCGCCCGATGAGGCCGACCTCGCATTTCACCAAGACATCGTCGCCCTGCACGCCAAGATCAAGGTGCGGTTGCCGCGGCACCAGAAGATCAAGAACAACGAAGGCAAGCAGGACTACGGCGTGATCGTGGAGACGACGCCGGGGCGTATCCGCTTCAACCAGATGCTGCCCGAAGGGATGGATTTCTACAACTATCCGATGCGGAGCGGCGACCTGGCCAGCGTGATCAGCGACTGCTACCAGCGGCTCGGACGGCGGGCCACGATCAACCTGCTCGATGACATGATGCAGCTCGGTTTCCGCGAATCGACGCTCTCCGGGCTCTCCTTTGCGACCGACGACCTGGTGACGCCCGAAACCAAATCCAAGTTCATCACCGAAGCGGAAAAAGAGGTGATGAAGTACAAGAAGCTGTACGACCGCGGGGTGATCACCGGCCAGGAACGGTACAACCAGGTGCTCGATACCTGGACCCACGCCCGCGAAGCGATCACCACCGACATGATGGCGGCGATGGAACGGGACACCCGCGAAGGCGGCTGGTACATGAACCCGGTTTACCTGATGGCGCACTCGGGAGCTCGTGGGGGGATCGAACAGATCCGCCAGCTCGGCGGGATGCGGGGTCTGATGGCCAAGCCGTCCGGCGAGATCATCGAAACGCCGATTAAGGCAAACTTCCGTGAAGGCCTGTCGGTGCTCGAGTACTTCTCCTCGACCCACGGGGCCCGCAAAGGCTTGGCCGATACGGCTCTCAAGACCGCCGACTCGGGATACCTCACCCGGAAACTGGCCGACGTCGCCCAGAACGTGGTGATCACCGCCGACGATTGCGGGACCACGCAAGGGATCACCAAGGGGGTGATCTACCGCGGGGAAAAGGTCGAGGTCCGCTTGGCCGAGTCGATCTATGGCCGCGTCAGCCGCCAGAATATCGTCAATCCGATCACCGACGAAGTGATCGTGGCGGAAAACCAGGTGATCGACGCCGAAATCGCCCGCAAGATCGAAGGGATGGGGCTGGAACGGATCCAGGTCCGCAGCCCGATGACCTGCGATGCTCCCCTGGGTGTCTGCCGCAACTGTTACGGCATGGACATGTCGACCGGCTCGCTGGTCGAAGAAGGGATGGCCGTGGGGATCATCGCCGCCCAGTCGATCGGCGAGCCCGGCACGCAGCTGACGATGCGGACCTTCCACATCGGCGGGTCGGTCAGCAAGCAGGTCGAGGAATCGGACATCAAGTGCAAGACCGGTGGCGAAGTCCGCTTGATGCGGATGCGAGCGGTCCGCAACGAAGAAGGTCAGAACGTCGTGCTCACGCGGAACAGCGCGATCTCGCTGGTCGATGAGCGCGGCCGTGAAATCGAATCGTACGACATCCCCACCGGCTCGACGCTGCGAGTCGAAGAAGGGGACAAGGTCAAAGCGGGCACCGTCCTCTGCGAGTGGAACCCGTACTCGATCCCGATCCTCACCGAATTGGAAGGAAAGGTTCGCTTCGAAGACGTCGTCGAAGGCGAAACGATGCGGCAAGAACGGGAATCGAGCGGTAACGTCCGGATGATGATCATCGATCACAAGGGGGATCTCCACCCGCAGATCGTGATCGAAGACAAAAATGGCAAGCCGCTCGATGTCCAGTACCTGCCCGAACGCGCCATGATTTCGGTCAAGGAAGGGATGGAAGTGACGCCCGGCACCGTGCTCGCGGAAATGCCGCGTGAATCGGGTGGCGTCTCCGACATCACCGGCGGTCTGCCGCGGATCACCGAAATCTTCGAAGCCCGCAAACCGAAGGACCCGGCGGTGATCGCCGAGGTCGACGGGCTGGTCGAGATCTTGGGCGAGAAGAAACGGGGCAAGCGGACGATCATCGTCAAAAGCGAATCCGGAATCGAACGCGAACATCTCGTGCCCCACGGGAAACGCTTCCTCGTCCACAGCGGCGACATCGTCAAAGCGGGCCAAGCCCTCGTCGATGGACCGCTCGTCCCCCACGACATCTTGCGGGTCTCCGGCGAAGAAGCGGTCCAGCAATACCTGCTGCATGAAATCCAGCAGGTCTACCGCTCGCAACGGGTCGATATCAACGATAAGCACTGCGAGGTGATCATCGCCCGGATGCTGCGAAAGGTGAAAATCGAATCGGCCGGCGATACGAGCATGCTCGAAGGGCTGGTGATGGATCGCTTCGAATTCCGCCGGATCAACCAGGAACTGGCCGGCTGTTTGAAGATCTCGGCTCCGGGCGATTCGGAATACGCCGAGAACGTGATCGTGCCCAAGGAGACGCTGGAACAGACCAACGCGCAGATCGAAGCCCTCGGCGGGACGCCCGCCAAAGGCAAACGGCCTCGCTCGGCGACCGCCAGTACGCAGTTGCTGGGGATCACCAAGGCGGCCGTGCAATCCAACAGCTTCATCAGTGCGGCGTCGTTCCAGGAAACGACCAAGGTCCTGACCGAAGCGGCGTTGGCCGGGAAAGTCGACCGCCTGGTCGGGTTGAAGGAGAACGTCATCCTGGGCCACCTGATTCCCGCCGGAACGGGTTTCCGGATCTTCCAGGATGCCGAGGTCAATTACCGCCGCGAGGCGTTGGAAGAGCTGGCCGGGGCCGGCGTCCAGAGTCTGGAAGAGTCGTTCCCGCTGTTGGCCGAAGGCGAGAGCGCGGCGGCGGCCGAGGGCGCCGCTTCGACCACCGCGACTCCTCCCGAGGAAGTGGAAGACGCGGCCGCTCCGACCGAACCGCCCACCAGCAACGAAGCGCTCGACAGCATGTTCGGTGGTGGCAGCGGATCGGGCAGCCAGGAGTAACCCGCCCGGCTCGCCGGTCGTCGATGGTTCGCGCCCCCTGGGGCGCGGCAGCGGCCGGTCGGTCGGCAGAGCGAGCGTTCGATCGCGACGGCCGGCAGGGTCGCGACGGTGCGGCCGAAAAAACGGCCGTCCCCTTTCGCCAAATCAAGGATTGCACCTGCATCGACGCGCAGAGTACCCTTGAGAAGCAACAGGGGATGCTATGTTTCCGCAAAAACCGCTCGGTCGCTGAGCTTCGGCTTCGCACGATGCGGTTTTCCGGGCCCGTTCCCGGACGCTCGATCGCCCGCTGCCCCTTCGCGGGGCGCGTCTCCAAATCCTCCTGAAGGAAGGATTCGCGGCGGTCCAGCCGTCCGAGGAATACGCCATCGGCGGCGGTCCGGCGGGAACCAATCCTTGCACCAACCCCTGGATTGCAGTGGCTCTCCTCGATCAAGTTTCTCCGACCTTGACTACATCGCATCCCCAACGGCCGGGACCACCGACGGCTTGGGCGGAACGGATCGCCCGCCGGTACGCCGTTCGCCTGACCGATGACTTGGTCGATTGGTTCGATGGGCGGATCTGGGAGCAAGCGGGGACCGGGGAGTTCTGTGAACCGGTGGCTCCCGAGGGGTTACTGGAGGAGGCCCCCCAGGTCATCTGGCCCGTCTTGATGCCTCCCGATCTGCTCCCTTTGCTGGGCAATCGCAGCGGCGACTGGCTGTGCCTGCGTTTCGGCGCGACATCCGAGTCGAATGAAATCGTCCACTGGTATCACGGCGGCGGCGACTGGATCCCTTGGGGTCGGACGCTTGCCGAAGCGGTCGCCTTTGACCGCTTACGTGCCAGCCTGCCGGGCCCCCGTCAGGTTTATGCCGAAGCCGCCGAGACGCTGGCGCCTTTGCCCTCCGCCCAGCCCCTGCACCGGTGGGCAGCGAATCACCTGCCCGCCGACGTGGCCGCCCGCTTGACGTCGGTTGCGCCGACCGCGAGCCCCGAGTTGATCGAGAGGATGCTCGCCGCAGGCGTCTGCGAAGTCGCGATCCGCTGCGAATTGGCGCTCGCCTCGCTCGACAATGTTCTCCGCCGCCAACTGACCAGCCAACTGGCGCACGAGCTGGAAATCCCCTGGCAGCCGCAGGCCGTCCGCTGGATGTTCGATCCGCAATTGATCCCGCCCGAAGCGCGAATTCGCTTGGCCGCCCGTCTCGGACTCGCCGAGGAAACGTTGCTGGAACAAGACTGGACGACCGCTGCGGAGCATGCCGCCGTGGTGGCGCGCCAACGCAGCGATCTCGGTTGGCCGCTGGATCTTTGCGGCTGGGCCGCCGAACGGAGCCAACAGCTCGACCAAGCCATCCCCTTTTACGAACGCGCCCTCGCCGCTTCGTCTTTCACCGATCAGACAATCCGCTTTCGTTCGCACTGGTGCGTCGATGCGAAGGGCAAGTTTGCCGCGGCTCGGCTGCGGGCACTGTCCTCCGAGGCACGGTCTTCCGAGGGTTCCGATCCTCCGGGGCTGGCTGCAGGCTGGACGGAGAACTACCTCCAGCGGCTCGCCTGCGAAGGATCCGCAGCCCGAGCTCAGGCGGTCACGCAATTTTGGGTCGACCAAGCGGACCAGGCGGCGGAGGCGGGCGATCCAGCCCTCGCCTACGAACGGTTATACCTGGCGGGTTGGGATCTCGGCGCTCAAGCGATCGACGAATACCGATCGCTGTTGCCGCGGATGGCAGCCTTCGCCGAAGAGGCTGGCCAGGCCGGACGGGCCGCCATCGCACGCACGCACTTGGCCTGCCTTGACGGCCGGTTTGCCGACTGACTGGCTAGGTCGCTTGGAAGGGGACCGGTGCCAGGATCGCGTGCTGCTCCACCCAGGTCTGCAAACCATCCCAGTAGATGTACTGCGAGAGGTAGAGGACGGCCAGGTAAAAAGCGACGACGCCCGGCAGCATCAAGCGGCCGCCCCACCGCGCACAACCGGCCCAAAACCCGTGGGGTAAGGCGACACGACGCGCCCGGCGCATCGCCAGCCCCATCGCGATCCGAGCAGGCAACATCAAGACCACGAAGAACAGGCAGGGGAGCCACAGGGTTTCCTGCGGTGTCGCTTCGATCTTCAACAGGTAGAGCGGGACCGCCAACAGGTAGGTGAGGGCGATCCCCAGCGTCAACACCAGCGGGGCGTGGCGAAAGCTGCCCCGTGCCGCCCGCCATTCGAACATGGCTCGGATCCGATTTTCGGCGGCGAAGCGGGCTTGCAGCAGCGGTATGTACAGCAGTACCACCCCCATCATCGCCACTGCCAGGAAACCGACCAGTCCGGCTCCGCCTCCCTTCCCTTCGCGGACGACCGTCATGATCAGCACCGCGGGCGGCAAAATATAGACGAGCGTTGCCAACGTGCATCGGAGGCCCAGCCAAAAGAGTCGCGGGATCTCTAGCGAGACCCACAACTGCCACAACCGCTGCTTGGCATCGATCCAGGTACGGGGACGCCAGATCTCCCGCAGAAATTGCAGCGGGGCGGGCCACAGGTAGTTGCGGAGACGTCCGCCGCGAATCCACGCCCAGCTCAAGTGCCCCGTCGCCAAGACCGCGGCGAAGACGGCCCCTCCTCGCATCAGGCCGACGTCGCCGCTGTGCGGATCGATCGCCTGGGCGACCTGGGCCCAATGCGTCAACAAATGCACCGGCAGGCTGAACAGGACCAACATCAGCAGGGCCAAGGCCAACCGGCCGGCTTGGCGAAACCAGGGCAGGCTCTCGGCCAGCGAACGCCCCCGGGCCAGCCGCCCGCTGGCCTCCAGCATGTAGCCGAAGCTGATCAATTGGAACGCGGGCACCGCCGTCAACAGCGCCAGCAGCAGGACCAACGACGCGGCCCGCCCACAGGCTCGGTTCGCGCGGCGGATCGCCCGTCCTCCGCGTCGCAAGCCGCTCCGCAGTCGGCTGCCGAGGGGGCGTCGAGGCACGGCCGTCGGCTCGACCGCGACACCCTCTTGCGGATCGGCAGGGCAAGTGGCGGTCACCGGCGGGTCGGCCTGTTCCACCAATTCGGCCAGGAGGGGCGTTTCGTTCTCCGTCGAGGTCGATGCCATCGCACACAGCCAGCAGCAAAAAGGAAACAAGAGGGGGCAGCCGATCGCCGCGACCGGCCGCGCTCGCCCCGTTTGCTTCGCTCAACATAGCCGATGCTTGGCAAGATTTCCCGTCTTTATGGATGGTTTGGATGGAGTCCTCCCCTCTCAAAGGACGAAAAGAGCAAGGCAGGGGGGCCTGTATCCGTGCGTCGTTGCGCTGCGCCGCCTTGGCTGGGCGGTCTTGCCAGCGACTGCCGTCTGACGACCGAGGACGCTGATGAAGATCCCCTCCACCTTCTGCCTCCGCCTGCTGGCGACCGGGATGCTGGCTGCGTCGACGGGCTGCCTCGGTTTGAATATCCCGAGCGGACGCTATCACGATCCCTCTCCGGCGGCAGCGGGACGGACCACGCCCGACGGGCCCCGCCGTCTCGATCACGCCCTCTTATTTGCCAATCCGCGGGTCCCGCCGGAAACATCCGGAGCGTGGGAGGAGCACGATCCCACTGCCTGCGGCTCGCGACTGCCAGCGGGCGGCTCCCGGGGGCAGGAGGACGACCTGCCGGCGGTCCCCTGGCCTCGCTTCCACCCGGTGCCGACCGCCCCCGTCTTCGCCCCGCGGCCGGGGCCCTAGCTGGACAGCGCCACTTTTCGTGAGCGGATTGGGCGCTAGCCCCCCGCCTTGCCGTGACGGGCCGGCGGCTAGCGCCGAAACCGCTCAAATGATCGATACACACCGTGAAACACGGGATTTAGATCGAAAAGTGGCGCTGTCCAGCTAGAGAGCCGTTCGGAAAGGACTTCGTGATCTTCCCACCGAATTCACCCTGCCCCAAAACAGAGCAGCCCAACACGACGGAGTTGTTTCCGAACAATTCGCAAGTGGCCGCGCTGGAGTCGCTGATCGGGAGGCGCTACGACCTGCTGGCGATCATCGCCAGCGCGGTTCGCAACGACCTGGATGGGGCGCGTGCTTAGAGGATGTCCTCGAGCGAATGCTTGCCGGCGAGACGGTGGGGCCCACGGTGGCGCCGCCCGTCTGGAAGGCGGAGCACTCCGCGTCGATCCGGAGCTACCGCCAGGACGAACGGCGCCAAGCCGCCGACTCGAGAACCTCCCAGCGGATCGGCTTGAGTCACGCAGGCAACATGCTATAGAGCTTCGGTATGTCCAAGCCAGGGAGCTTACGGCCAGCCGCTTAGTCGCTCAGGACACGCCCTCCTAAGCCGCTTGGGTGAGCCGGGTTCCCATCCGCCCCGGCTTCTCAATGGGGCCCCTTGCCGGATTGCTCGGGTTTCTTGAGCGTCGGTTGAAAATCAACTCGGGATTGCCAAGACAGATAGCGGCTTCCCCTGGGGATTGCGACATCAGGAAAGCGTTCTTTTTCACGGTGTCTTTTTTCGTGCTTCCAACATCCGCCGCACGCGTTCTTGTTCCTTCTTCAGAGCCTCTCCCGTGACAGGCAGAGGGACGAACATTCGATCGGCGGTCACCGGCTCGTCATCGGGAATCTCCCGCCAGCGAAGCTTGCGAAACCAAACATCGTGCCCGTGGTCCTGTAGCCACAACTTGCCGCCACGCGCATCGAGATCGGCCCCACGAATCTTTAATAGCTTCACCATTTTGGCCCACTTGGCGTCCGTGTAGTCGAATGACAAAATTCGCTCACCGTTCACCCAGTGCTCGATGACCGTGCCTTTGCATTTGATCCGGCCGCTGTTCCATTGACCGAAGGGCTGGGTTGCGTCTTTGGAGGGCGCCATGCAGAAAAAGAGCGAGCCGGCCACCTGCCGAGGGTTCTCGCCATAAGGGCTGTGGACGTTATCCAGGATTTGGTACTCATACTGGGCCGGCCGGTAATAGACGCCGGAGTTGCACCCCTCTGAGACTTTCCATTCAAATCGCAGCTCGAAGGCATCTGGAACGAGCGCCTTGGTG
>CAYNVI010000079.1:0-12832 GCA_964400585.1 uncultured Pirellulaceae bacterium
CCGCCGAGATCTCCAGCGAGGGCCGGATCCGGCATCTCGACACGCTGGTGCGACCGCTCGATCTGGGCAAGGACGCCTTTACCAACCGGACGATCCAGCGGGGCAGTATCGAAGAGGCGGTGCGGATCCTCCGCAGTTACCAGCGGGTCCTCGACGAATACGGGATCACCTCGGACGACCAGATTCGCGTGGTCGCGACCAGTGCGGTCCGCGAAGCGAACAATCGCCTGCAATTCCTCGACCGCGTGTACATCGCGACCGGTCTGAGTGTCGAGACAATCGACGAGGCGGAGGTCAACCGGATCACCTATATGGGAATACAGCCGCACCTCGACCGCGACCCCGAACTCGCTTCGGCCAAATCGGTGGTGGTCGAAGTCGGGGGAGGCAGCACCGAGCTGTTGGTGGTCCGCGGCGGCAACGTCCTCTCGTCCGAGACCTACCGGCTCGGTTCCTTACGGCTCGCCCAGATGTTGGAGACGTTGGGGGCCCCCGAACGGAAACGCCGCTCGTTGATGGAGACACAGATCGGCCGGACCGTCTCGCTGATCCACGAATCGGTGCGGGTCGACATGCGGACCGAATTGATCGCCATCGGTGGCGACATCCGGTTTGCAGCGCGCCATTTCGATCCCGAGTGGGATGGCGAAAACCTGTATGACCTGCCGCTGCCGCAGTTGGAACAACTGACCAACGAAGTCGTCAAACTGAACAGCGATGAAATCGTGCGGCGGTATGCGCTCTCTTTTGCGGAAGCGAGCACCCTGGGGCCGGCGCTGCTGACGTACCTGATGCTGGCCAAACAGTTCGAGCTGGAAACGATCCACGTTTCCGACACGAACCTGCGGGATGGGTTGCTGCGGGACATGGCGGTCCAGGACAGTTGGACCGCAGAATTTCGCAACCAAATCCTGCGGTCGGCCTACTCGTTGGGACGCAAGTTTGATTTCGACGAGGCTCACGCCCGACACGTCGCCGACCTGGCGCGTAAACTCTTCGTCGAACTCGCCGACGAACATCGCTTGGAGAGCCGTTTCGAGGTCATCTTGTCGGTGGCGGCGTTGCTGCACGAGATCGGTTTATTCGTCAACGTGCGGAGCAACCACAAGCATGCGATGTACTTGATCCGCAACAGCGAACTGTTTGGGCTCAGTCGCCAAGATGTGGTTTTGATTTCCTTGGTCGCCCGCTACTACCGGCGGGCTTTTCCTCAGCCCAGCCACGAAGGGTATGGGACCTTGTCACGCAGCAATCGCGTGGCCGTGTCGAAGTTGGCGGCCCTGCTGCGGTTGGCGATCGCCTTGGACGAATCGCGGAGCGGTCGCGTGAAGGAAATCGGTTGCCTGCGGGAACGCAACCGGTTGGTGATCCAAGTCCCCGGGGTCAAGGATGTTTCCTTGGAACAGCTCTCGATGCGGCAGAACGGGGCGTTGTTCGAAGAAGTGTTCGGAGTTCCCGTGCTGCTGCGGGCCGGGCGTTGAACGCCCGGTAAGCCACTCCCTTCGGCGGATGGGGCGAAACCCCTGATCAGGCCATCCAGGCTGGCTCCAACGCCAGCACTGTCTCCTCGGCGACAGCCCAGACGCGATCGCCGGGCTGTCGGCGGATGACCCTCGTGCCGGTGAAGTCACCGATCGCAGGGAGCACCAACTGCTGGCCCGACCACCAGAAACAGGCGGTCTTCCCCAGGCTGGCGAGGTCACCCCGCAAGCGGATTGCCGGATGCAGATGACCGCACAGCAGCAGGGCGGCGTCCGCCGGCAGCGGTTGCGGGTGATGGCTGCCAGCGATCCCGCCGCGCAGCCAGGGCGGATCGAGCGTGGTCACCGCCAACGCCGGGGGGAGGGGGCCGCAGGCGAGGTCATGATTCCCGCGTACCAGCAGGCACTCCAGTTCGCCATGCCGCCGGCGAAAGGCCTGGAAAGTGGCGCAGACGTCCGCCGACAGCGACGAGCGGGCATGGAACAGGTCGCCCAAAATCACCAGCCGGGTCGCTGCGCAGCGGTGCAGCATCCGGGAGACGCGGGCCAGGGTCGCCTCGCTGCTGCCGCGCGGCACGGGGATGCTGTGACGGCGGAAGGTCGCTTCCTTGCCGAGGTGCAGGTCCGCGACAAACAGCGTCCGTTCCGCGGCCCAGTAGACGCCGCGCTCGGCCAGCAGCCGCAGCTTTGTTCCGGCCAGTTCCACCGGCAATTCAGCGTGCATCGGCGGCCCGCTCCAGTTGCGTTTGCATCTTCTTGACCCGCTCCGCGAGGGTTTCGCTGCTGACCCGGTCGCGCAATTTGTCGACGAGCAAGGGGAATGCCAAGGGGGTCACCTTGGGAGGTTCATGCAGCACCACGCGGTTTGCTTCCAGCCGTTGCAGCGTGGTCCCCAGACGCGTGAATTCGAGCTGTTGATCGAGGACTTCGCGGCGACTCTGTTCCAGCAGCAGATTGCCCGGGTCGTATTGCGAGAAGACTTCGAAGAAGAGATTACTGCTGGCCTGCAAGTGGCGAACCGGTTTGCGTTGTCCCGGATAGCCCGCTTGGATCAGCCCCGCGACCCGCGCGATCTGGCGGAACTGACGGCGCGCCATCTCGGTAGCGTTCATGCTTTCGAGGATGTCCCCCATCAATTGATCCGAAGAGAGCAGTTCCGTGGCGAGGTTGGCGCTGAAGGGGACCGGCTCGCTCGCTTGCAGTACCAGCCCATAGTCATTACAGGCCATCGAAAAGCTGCGCGGCTCCCGACGGGAAAGCCGATAGGCGAGCAGGGCGGCGAGCCCTTCGTGGACCAGCCGGCCTTCGAAGGGAAAGAAGAACAGCTGATACCCGTCGCGCGTCTTGATCTGTTCAACCAGCAATTCGTCGGCGCGGGGCAGACAACTCCATTTGGCCTGCAATTGCAGCAGCGGGCGGAGGGCTCGCATCTCCCGTCCTTTCAACTTTCCCGCTGCGGCTTCGGCCAGTTTGCGGCGAAGGGCGTGGCTCAGCTCGCTGGACAACGGCAGGCGTCCGCCCATCCACCGCGGCACCGTGTCGGGCTTTCCCTTGCTCCGCCGCACGTACGCGATGTTGTCGCGCACGCGAACGAGTTCGACCAGCCGCCCGGCGAACAGGAATCGCTCGCCCGGTTTCAGACGCGACAAAAACGACTCTTCGGCAGTCCCCAGGTTGGCACCCTTCAAGTACTTCACCTGCATCGCCGCATCCGAGACGATCGTGCCGATGTTCAGCCGGTGCTGGGTGGCGACGCGGCGGTGCGAGACGTGATACCGCCGACCGTCGTATTCGACCCGGCGAAACTCGGGATAGGCATCCAGGCTGCTGCCGCCGCGGACCACGAAATCGAGCGTCCATCGCCATTCCTCGTCCGTCAGGTCGGCGTAGGCTGCCGCCGAGCGGACTTCGTCGAGCAAGGAGGCATCGAAGCCCCCGCCGATCGCGATCGTCAGCAAGTGCTGGGCGAGGAGATCGAGCGGTTTGCGGAGGGGCGTCCGGGATTCGAGTTCGCCGGCCCGAATCGCCTCCTGGGCGGCGGCTAGCTCGACCAATTCCAACGCGTGCGTGGGGACAAAGATCAAGCGGCTTTCCGCGTCGGGTTGATGCCCGCTGCGGCCCGCCCGCTGCAGCAAGCGGGCTGCCCCTTTGGGACTGCCGACCTGGATCACCGCTGCGACCGCGGTGAAGTCGACGCCCAGATCGAGGCTGCTGGTGCAAACGACCGTTTTCAGACGCCCCTCGCGGAGCCCCTCTTCGACCCACTGCCGAAGCCGCGCATCGAGCGAGCCGTGGTGCAACGCGATCTGCCCCGCCCAGTCGGGCCGGTGCTGCAGGAGGCACTGGTACCATCGTTCGGTTTGCGAGCGGGTGTTGGCAAAGATCAGCGAGCTCGGCAGCCCGTCGATCAGCTCCGCTACCTGAGGTACCATCTGCGTCCCGATGTGACCCGCCCAAGGAAACCGTTCGATCGTGGCAGGGATCGCCGATTCCAGCCGCAGCCGTTTGCGCCGATAGCCGGCGACCACCCGCGGAGCGACCGGCGGAGCCTTTTCCGGGAGGCTAAGCGATTCGCCGAGCAGCGTCTGCAATGCTTCCTGCAGATTGCCGAGGGTGGCGGAAAGGCCCCAGACCCGCAGCCGAGGATTCAACCGGCGCAGGCGGGCGAGCGCCAGTTCGGTTTGGACGCCACGCTTGGTACCGAGCAGTTCATGCCATTCGTCCACGATCACCGCTTCGACGTTACCCAGCGGTTCGAGCAACCGCTGGTGGGTTAGCATCAGCGAAAGGCTTTCCGGGGTCGTGACCAGCGCCGTCGGCAATCGCTTCAGCTGACGCGCCTTGATACTGGCACGGACGTCGCCGGTGCGGCGTTCCAGTGTCCAGGGGAGCTGCAGCGCTTCGAGCGGTTCGCGCAGGGCTTGTTCGGTGTCGCTGGCGAGGGCTCGCAGCGGCGTGATCCAGAGAACGCGGAGCGGAGGCGGCCTGCGAGGATCCCAGGCAGCGGGGTCGGGATGGGCGGCGAGCCATTCGAGCAGGGGGCCCAACCAGACCGCCAGCGTCTTCCCGGTACCGGTTGCCGAATGGATCAGGCCGCTGCCGCCGCCGCGGTACGCCCGCCAGGTCTCGCGTTGAAAGCGAAACGGCCGCCAGCCGAGCTTGGCGAAGTAGGCTTCGATGCGCTGCAGCGGCGTCATGATCCCTCGACCGGCAACAGTTCCCACAATTCCTCCAGGGTGTTGGCGTCGGCCGGCGATTTGTCTTCACGCCAACGAACGATCCGGGGGAACCGGGTCGCCACGCCACTTTTGTGCCGGCGGCTGCGCTGCAGCCCTTCAAAGGCAAGCTCCATCACAAGCGCCGGTTCGACGCTCCGGACGGGACCGAAGCGTTCCTGGGTGTGCCGCCGAACAAATTGGTCGACGCGGCGAATTTCTGCATCGTTTAAGCCGCTGTAGGCTTTGGCGATCGGAACCAGTTGGCCTTCGTGCCACAGGGCGAAGGTGTAATCGGTGTACAGGCTGGCCCGTTTGCCATGCCCCCGCTGCGCGTAGATCAAGACGGCGTCGATCGTGAAGGGGGCGACCTTCCATTTCCACCAACTGCCGCGGACGCGACCGACCTCGTAGCGACTCTTTTTTCGTTTCAGCATCAGCCCCTCCGCCTGGGCCGCTCGACTCGTCTCGCGGATCGCCGCCAGCGTTTCCCAGCTGTCGGCCACAATCGGTTCGGTCCCGATCAGGTGCGCCGAGGGAACGCCAGCGAGCAACCGTTCCAACTGCCGGCGGCGCTGGGCAAAGGGTTGGTCACGCAGATCGTGCCCGTCCCGTTCCAGTAGATCAAAGGCATGAAAAATGACCGGGACCTCACGCTGCAGTTGTTTGCCCACCCGCTTGCGGCCGATCCGCCGTTGCAAGTGGGCAAACGGCAGCACCGCACCGGGGCCGTGCGAGGCGAGGATCTCTCCGTCCAGGACCGTCCCGTCGGGCAAGGCAGCGGCGGCGGCTTCGATTTCGGGCCAGCGGTTTTCCATCAACTCTTCACCGCGCGACCAGAGGAACGTCTGCCCCTGGCGACGGATCAGCTGGCCCCGGATCCCATCCCATTTCCATTCTGCGAAGAACGCGTTGACCGGTCCCAGTTGTTCCGGAGCGGCGTCGAGGGAGACCGCGTGGGCCAGGCAGAACGGGTAGGGTTGGCTGATCAGCGCGTCACCGGTATCGGGCGCGGTGAGCTTTTCAAAGAAGGCGGCGGTGGGCGCCCAGTCGCCCATCAAGCGATGGGCGATCACCTCCTTGGGCAGCCCGCTCTGCCGGGCCAGACCTCGGCGGACCAACCCGCTGCTGACCCCGACGCGGAAAGCCCCGGTGATCAATTTCATCAGCAAGAATCGTGAGGTGCCGGCGGTTTGTTGCCACCAGGTCACGACCTGCTGCCGTTGCTCGGCCTCGTCCTTGCCCCGCAGCGGCAACAGCCGTTGTTCGATCCATTCACTCAAGCTCGCGTCGAGCTTGGCTTCACCCGGCGGGACGACCAGGGCGAACGTCTCGGCGAGATCACCCACCGCATCGTAGGCTTCTTCGAACAGCCAGGGAGGGATCCCGGCTTCCTCGGCCGCCCATTGCCGCAACCGGGCAGAGGGCACCAGCCGAGGGTGCTTCCGGCCGGAGAGGACGTGGATCGCCCAGGCCGCATCGGCCGCCGGGGCCTCGGCGAAGTACGCCGCCAACGCCGCGACCTTCTCGTTCGTCTTCGTGGTCGTGTCAAGTCGCTGAAAAAGTCGGGCGAAACGCTGCATGGCAGGAGAGGCCCGCGAGCCGAAGGAAGGGCCGAAGAGAAGGGATCGTTTAGTCAAGACTTGGCTGACCCGCTTGCCGATAGCCCCACGGTGTTTTCCCGGCGAGCAGGCCCGGGGAGGGCAAGAGGCTACGCTGCGTGCGGAGCGTTTCCGAAAGCAGCCCGGCGATGGTTCACGAGGGCGGCGAGGACGCCTCGTAAGCAGCGGCCTCCGCGGAAGACGCGTCAGCTGCGTCTTCGTCCTCGCCCCCGGCACGGTGCAGGCCGGTCAAGGCCTGGGCTGGATAACCGATCTCATTGAGGTGGCGAGCGACGACCGCCGCGCTGCCGTGGGTCACCCAGGTTTCCTCTGGATCCGTCAGGCGGACCGCTTCCAGCAAACCGGGCCAATCGACGTGATCGCTGAGGACAAAGCCGCGGTCCACGCCCCGTCGGCGGCGCGCCCCGCGAACCGTCATCCAGCCGCTGGCCATCGCCGTCCGGACGGTGCCGAAGCGGCGCATCCAAGGGGTGCCATGGGCGCCCGGCACGGCCACCACCAGGCTGCCGCGATAGTCGTGGCGGTCGTCGAGCGTGTTGACCGCAATCGTGGGCGGCAAGGAGACGCCGGTCTGCCGGTAGGCCCCGGTCCCTTTTTCGACCGCCCCGTGGGTGTAGATCGGGCCGATGGTCGGATCGAGCCCGGACAGCAAACGTTGGCTTTTACCGACCGCATAGCCGTACAGCAAACAGCACGTTCCCTCCTGGCGACAGTCACGCCACCACGCGTTGATCGCAGCGAAGATCGCTTGCTGCGGGGGCCAGCGGTAGATCGGCAGGCCAAAGGTCGATTCGGTGACAAACAGGTGGCAGCGGAGCGGTTCCCACGGCAAGCAGGTGGCGTCTTCGCGCCCCAACTTGTAGTCCCCCGTCACCACGGCGACCCGGCCGCGGTATTCGAGGCGGATTTGTGCCGACCCGAGCATGTGCCCGGCAGGATGCATGCTCAAATGCACGCCGCCGACCGTGATCGTTTTGCCAAACGGCAAGCATTGCAGGTCGACGCTGGGACCGAGACGCATCCGCAGCAGATGACGACTCGGTTCCGAGGCGAGGTAGTGACAACAGCCCCAGCGGGCATGATCCGCATGGGCGTGCGTCACCACGGCGCGGTCGACCGGCCGCAGCGGGTCGATGTAAAAACCGCCAGCCGGGCAGTAGAGCCCGCGGGCGGTGTGTTGCAGCAAGTCGGACATCGTGGATGGATGCACGCCTAGAGGGCGTAACGCTGGCGGGGCGGGGCGGTGGAAGCGTCCGGGGCTTCCTCCGCGGCGGGGGGCGCGGTTTGGGAGCGCCGCGGTTGCGGCAACGGCGCGGGAATTTCTTCGACCTTCCGCTCCCCTGGAACAGCCGGTGTCGATTCCGGAACCGAGGCGGCGGGCGCGGGATCGGACCCGGCAGGCGATCCCGGGAACGCGTCGGCGGCGCCCAGGGACTCCGGTTGGTGACGACGCATCCATTCCTCCAGCAGGCGGTAGGTGCTTGGGAAACCGTCCAGCCGCGTCACCCAGGTGAGCTCGGGATTGCCGGCCGTCCCTCGAAAATGATCCCACCGCGCACTCAAGGTCGCCGCGAGGGTGGCCCGGGAGGCTTCGTCTTGAAGCACCGCGGCGATCGTCGCAGGTTCGAGAAATTCCTGCCAGACGTCGCCATCGGCGGTGTCTTCCAGGGTGGCGGCCAGGGTGCGGGCACTGCGGATCAGTTCCCGCTTCAATTCTCGCTCCGAGAGCGAACGGGCGGGCGCGTTTCCGGTGATCCCAAAGCCTGCCGGCGGCCTGGCATCGTACGGGGACCGTGCGAAGGGGAGATTCCGTTGGGGGGCCGCTGGGCGGGTCGCGTCGCGGCGGGCCGCCGGTGCGCCCGAGGAATCCGGCGCACCCGAGGAATAGGGGGATCGAGGCGAATAGGGGGAGGGGTAACCGTACCGCTCGGTGAGCGCTCGGTAGCGGTCCTGGGGCGGCGCGTAGCCGTTACGGGCTTCCTCGCGGCCGAAGTCGCGGGGGGCGAAGCCGGGAGGGCGGGACAGGTCGACCGGTGGCGGAAACGGATCGTGCCGGTACCGACGAGTCCCATAGGGCGTGGTGATTCGCGTGCCCCCCAGCGGCGAGACGCCGATGCTGAAGCTGGGCGTCTGCAGGCTCCAGCCGGGGCCTCCACCCAAACGTCCCCAGCGGATTCGTTGGGCATGCGACGGAGCGGCGATCCCGATCAGCATGAAGGCCGCCAATGCGGAGCCGGCGAGCCGAGGTAGCGTTAACAGAGGTGGCGCGGAGAGCCGCATGACGTGACACCCATGGGGCAAGCGAAAAAAGGGGTTCTTCGGATCAATTATAGTCCACGACCAGGGGCGCTTCGTCGGCATTGCCAGGTTCCTCGTTCCCCTCGACAATCGAGCTCCTGAATGGGCTTCCGTTGGGAAGCGCCCGCTGTCCAAATCCCGCTGTGCGGATCCTGATGTCTGAATCCCTGCCGCCTCCTGCCGCCTCCGACGTGCGTCCCCGCTACGGCCGTGTATTCTTGACGTTCGCCCGCAATAGCCTGGTGCGGGACATGACGTTCCGCGCCAATTTCATTTTCCAGTGCATCAGCAGCGTCTGCTGGACGCTGATGAACGTCGGTTTTTATCTGATCATCTTCCAGTTCACCTCGTCGATCGTGGACGGTTGGCAGAAACCGGAATTCTTTCTGTTTCTGGCGACGACCTGGTTCATCAACAGCATCGTGCAGGCGTTCTTTATGCCGAACGCGGAAGAATTCAGTGAACTGATCCGGACCGGGGGACTCGATTTCGCCTTGTTGAAGCCGATCGACACGCAGTTCTTGATCTCCTTTCGCCGGGTCGACTGGAGTGCGTTGTCGAATTTTGGGGTGGGGTTGGTGCTGGCTGCCTGGAGTCTTTACCAGTTGCAGACCGACCGTGCCGAGCCGTTGCGGATCACGCCGTTGAACGTGGGGCTGTACTTGTTTTTTATCGCTTGCGGGATCGCCATCATGTACAGCCTGATGATCTGCTTGTCGGCGACCAGTATTTGGCTGGGGCGGAACCAGACGCTGTATAACTTCTGGTTCTACATCACCAACTTCAGCCGGTACCCGATGGAGATCTACCAGAATGGTTGGGGATGGGGGCTGTGGGGGCTGTTCACGTTCGTCGTCCCGGTCCTGGTGGTCGTCAACGTGCCGGCGCGGATCTTGGCGATGCCGGTCGCGCCCCGCCCCTCTTGGGAATGGCCTTTTGCCGCTTTCGGGCTGTTGGCCACGGTCTTCAGCGTGACGGCGAGCCGCTGGGTGTTCCGCAAGGCCTTGGGGAGCTACCGGAGTGCGAGCTCGTAGCTTGCCAGTGCTCGCCCCGCTGCGAAATCCTAAGATTCCGCTGCGACCGCTTGCCGCCGAGGGCTTCCCCGCCTACCAATAGCTTATGCCTGTCCAACCTTCCCGCTCCCGATTCGGCGAATATCGGCACAAGGTCCGCCAACGCAATCGTGCCAAAGAGGCCCTTTCTCCGCACGGGCACGGCGATGCGAGCGGACGCAAGTTGGGAAACCGTCAACGCGGTTTCTTCGAATTGTTCCGTGCCTTTTGGGGGATGCTCCGCGGGTTCCGGGCCTCGCTTGTCGGCTCCTTGACGCTCCTGACGATCGGCGTCGGGCTGAGCCTGATCCCCCCGGCAGCCACCAAGCTGGTGATCGACTGCGTGCTGAGCGACCCGCCGCGCCCGTTACCGGCCTGGATGGCGAGGTTTGATCTGCCGGAGGAGCCTTTGCGGCTACTCGCCACGATCGCCGCCGGGGTCGTGGTCGTGACGGCGGCCGCCACGCTGGTCCGGCTGTGGAGCCGTTGGCTGGCGACGAAGACCGTGAATCAGACGCAGGTGCAGATCCGCCGCCGCGTCTTCGATCACACGATCCGGCTGCCGCTGCACCGCGTGCACGGTTTGAAGAGTGGGGGGGTGGCGAGCCTGATCCGGGAGGATGCGGGGGGGGTCTCGGAGCTGATCTTCAGCATGCTTTACAACCCCTGGCGGGCGATCATTCAGTTTGCCGGCAGCCTGATCATCTTGATGACGGTCGATTGGAAATTGATGCTCGGCGGTTTGGCCCTGTTGCCGGTCGTGTGGGTGACCCACCGGACTTGGATCGGCCGCATCCGACCGCTGTATCGAGATATCCGCAAGCAACGCCAACACATCGATTCGGCCGCGACCGAAACCTTTGGCGGAATTCGCGTCGTGCGGACCTTTGCCCGCGGGCGGAGCGAATCGGGGCGGTTTGTCCGCGAGGGCGACTTCATGGTTCGCCAACAGCTGTACACCTGGTGGTGGACGCGGATCATCGAGGTCGTCTGGGAGGTGATCATCCCGCTCGCCTCGACCGGGCTGTTGCTGTACGGGGGTTACCAGATCCTGCAGGGGGCGCTGACGCTGGGCGACCTGATGATGTTCCTGGTCTACTTGACGATGTTGCTGGATCCGCTGGCCACGCTGGCCGGCAGCGCCGTTTCCTTTCAAAGCAATCTGGCGGGGCTCGACCGGATCCTCGATGTCTTGGCGCAGCCCGAAGAGCTGCCCACGCGGGCCGGCGCTGCCCCGCTGGATCGCGCCGCGGTGCGGGGAGCGATCGAATTGCGGGATGTTCGCTTTCGCTATCCCGAAACCGAAACCGACGTGCTGACCGATATCGACTTGGAGGTCGAAGCAGGAGAGACCGTGGCGTTGGTCGGCCGCAGCGGCGCCGGCAAGACGACTTTGACCAATCTGATCGCGCGGTTCTACGATCCGACCACCGGGGACGTCTTTTTGGATGGTCGCAATCTCCGCGATATCCCGCTGCGGTCTTATCGTCAGCTGCTGGGGATCGTCGAGCAGGACGTCTTCCTGTTCGACGGGTCGATTCGGGACAACATTGCCTACGCGCGGCGGGGGGCTAGCGACGCGATGGTGCAGGGCGCGGCGGCGGCGGCCGCCGCCGATGAATTCATCGCGCGGCTGCCCGAGGGTTATGACAGCTGGATCGGAGAACGCGGGGTTAAATTGTCAGGAGGGCAGCGGCAACGCTTGGCGATCGCGCGGGCAATCCTCGCCGACCCCAAGATCCTGATCCTCGATGAAGCGACCAGTAACCTCGACAGCGAGAGCGAACGCTTGATCCAGGCGAGTTTGGAAGAGCTGCTGAAGGATCGCACGGCGTTCGTGATCGCCCACCGGCTGAGTACCATTCGGAACGCCGATAAGATCGTGGTTCTGGAGCAGGGGCGGGTGTTGGAGGTAGGCACGCACGAGGAATTGCTGCTGCGGGGTGGCAAGTACCGCGAGATGGTTCAGCTGCAAATGCAGCCCGACCCGGCCAATGACGAAGCGGTGCCGTAGGCTGGGCTGAAAAACGGCTTCGCCTGATCAACCCCGGCGGCTCCGCTCGCCCCCCGCGGGATTTTTTCCTGTTCGTCAGCAGGTGCGAGGACGGTACAATAGACGGCGAGTCAGCCAGCCGGATCGTGCCCGCTCGCGCTGTCGATGAATTTTCCGCTCCAGCATGAATGTCCCGCGCAAGTAGGTAGGTGGATCGTTGCACCGTTTCTCTCGCTTCTCCCTGATCGCTGTCGTTACTTTGTCGCTGCTTCCGGTCGGTTGGGCGGAGCGGAGCCGCGCGGCGGCGCCGGACGCCTCCGAAGCGGCCCCGAGCAGTCCGTTGGCGGAGGTTCGTCAAGGTCCTGAAGCCTTGAAGCCGGGAGCGGTCGGGGTGGGGAGACGGATTCCCGACGTGGCGTTCCAGGATTTGGAGGGAGAAACGCATCGTCTGAGCGATTACGCCGATCGCCCCGCCTTGGTGATCGCGCTGACCGGGATCGGCTGCCCGTTGTGTCAGAAATACGCCCCGACGCTGGCCGAAATCGAAGATGCGTATCGCGCCCGGGGGGTCGCCTTCCTGTTGGTCAATCCCAACGCGGCGGAGTCGACCGAACGGTTGCAGCAGGCGATTCGCGATCAGGGGTTCGAGGCTCCCTATGTGCGGGATCTCGATGATCGTTTGTCGCTCGCCCTGGGAGCGCGGACGACGACCGAAGTCTTTGTCTTGGACCCCGCCCGGACGCTGGTCTATCGGGGCGCGGTCGATGACCAGTACGGCTTCGGTTACGCCCGGCAAACGCCCCGCGAGACCTACCTGCGGGATGCGTTGGATGCGATTCTGGCGGGGCAGCAGCCCCCGCGGGCGGCGACATCCGCGCCCGGCTGTGAACTCTTCTTCGAAGATCCCACCGCCCGTCCGCCGGCCGAGGAGCTGACTTATCACAATCAGATTTCGCGGATCTTGCAACGCAACTGCTTGGAGTGCCATCGCGAGGGAGGCTTGGCTCCGTTTGCCCTGGAAAGTTACGAGGAAGTTTCCGATTACGCGGCGATGATGGTCAATGTGATCCAACGGGGGGTGATGCCTCCTTGGTTCGCAGCCCCGGAAACCTCCGAATCGCTGCACTGGGTGAACGATCGTTCCTTGGCGGCCGAGGATCGCGAGGACCTG
>CAYNVI010000080.1:0-12806 GCA_964400585.1 uncultured Pirellulaceae bacterium
AATATCCGCGTGCGCTATATCCATTCCGATGTCGATACGCTCGAGCGGATCGAGCGACGGCACGACGGTGTATTCGAAGTCGTCTGCTCTGGATCAAAGCGTTTCCCGACGCGACAAGCCATCATCGCGATCGGTCGCCAAGGCGAGCCACAGCCGCTCGAATGTGGGGGCGCGGAAAAAGAGGGCCGCGTCGTCTATCGCCTGCGATCGCCGACCGACTACGTGGATCGCGATGTATTGGTGGTCGGTGGAGGCAATTCCGCCATCGAATCCGCGTTGATGTTGGCGGAACACAATCGTGTCACGCTCTCCTATCGAGGCACCGAATTTTTTCGGGCCAAGGAAGAAAACCGGCGCCAACTGGAGGAGGCAATTCAGGGTGGCGAATTGCGAGTGCTGATGTCAAGTCAAGTGACCGCAGTCAGAGATCACGACGTCGATCTGAAAGTCGGCGAAGCCACGGAAACACTTCGCAACGACATTGTCATCGCCCAATTGGGCACCCTGCCGCCGATCGATTTCTATCTTCACAGCGACTTGGAACTGGACGGCATCTGGACCAAGAAACGGGTATTTTATGCGCTGATTGGTTTGCTGGTTGGAGCGTTCCTCTACCTTGGCGCGAAACACTTCGCGCTGCACCCGGACGCGGCTGGAACTGGGAAATGGTTGGTTCCCGGCGCGGGCTTTCTTGCCGGCATTGTTGCTTGGGGGGCGCTGACGGCGATATGCCAGTGGTTCCTGCCGCTGATCTTGCTCCCCATGCTGGCGATCGACCTGATCGCATCCAGAATGCGATCGAAAGGGAAACGGCCGATTCTGGAAATACCACATGGCCGAGTGATCTTGTGGTCGGGGGCGCTGGCTTACGTCGCATCGTATGTGCTACCGTCGATTGTAACGCTCGATCCCGCGCAAGCCGGTCCCGGTCCGTATTACGTCCCCGGTTTTGCCTGGATGTATCGTCTGTTGCCGACGTACTTTGGTAACGCCTACGGTTTCTATTACCTGGCGTACTTCTCCGCGATCGCTGGATTCGGTATCTACTGGGCCGCCAAGTCCGGCCACGCGATGATCTGGCGACGCAACCTGATCATTATCGCGACCCAATGGACACTCTGGTGGGGGATCCCGACTTTCCTGGCGGTTTTCCTGGGAAGGAATCCTTGGACGCCCGTGATCAGCAAATCGCTGAATGCTTGGCCGCTCAACTTAGCCGCCTTCAAGGTTGATCCCGCGGTCGGTCCAGGCGACCCGGCATGGTGGCACACGGTAGCGGTCGTCGGAGTCGTTTGGGCCGTCTTCCTCACGTTTGTCGTGATCCCCGTGATGACGGTTCGTTGGGGGAAAATCTACTGCTCCTACATCTGCTCCTGTGGCGCTCTGGCGGAAACCGTTGGCAACGGCTATCGCCATCGGGGTCCCAAAGGTGACACGCCGCGCCGGTTCGAACGGTATGGATTTGCTTTCGTCGCCTTGGCTGCCGCCGTCACGATTGCCGATTTATACGGATACACGGGACCGGTTGAGCAATACAACCTATGGGTCGGCACTGGTCTGGCTGGCGCGGTCGCGATCGGGTTGTATCCCTTTTTTGGCCAACGTGTTTGGTGTCGCATGTGGTGCCCGCTTGCCTTTTGGATGAACTTTTGGGGCAGATGGTCGCAGTTCAGAATCACACCCGAACCAGGGAAGTGCATCGACTGCAACGTGTGCAACCAATACTGCCAGATGGGCATCGATATTAAATCTCGCGCTTTGAAGGGACTTCCCATCACACTGGAAGACTCGCCATGCGTCGGCTGCAACGAGTGCATCGTGAGATGCCCGATGGACGTCCTTCATTTGGGCGAACCCGAGCGCTCACCCGGATCGTTGCCGGTTGTCACCGCGGACGTTGCCGAGCAGGGCGCTCGTCACGTCGCTTACGACGATTTGTTCCTTGACAGAATTCGGAGAACTTCCCGTGAAGGGCAAGAACAGTGACTACGGCCCCTTTTTCTGGTTGACCCTGATCTCGTTCGCCGTCCCCGTCGTGGTTGCGGCAAAGGCTTTCCAGGAAGTCCGATTAACATCGCGCCCCAGCGTCTCTCCCGACGCCTCGGGGGTCGACCACAAGGTATGGGACTATCTGCTGAAATCCTACGTCGACGGAGGGCTGGTTGACTATGACGCGACATCGCGCGACTACCTATTCCGCACTTACCTTCGACAGCTTTCCGAGGCCGAGCCGCACAAACTGACGACGGCGGCCGACCAACTCGCACTGCTTTGCAACGCCTACAATGCATTTGTCATCGACGGCGTCATTCGCCACCAGGTCAACGATTCCGTGATGAACTTCCAGCAAGGTGGGCATGGATTCTTCGACATCAAGGAGCATCTGTTCGCGGGAAAGACCCTAAGCTTGAACGAAATCGAACATCAGTTGATCCGGAAGCGGTTTCGCGAGCCTCGAATTCATGTCGCATTAGTTTGCGGAGCGCGGGATTGCCCATCGATTCGAAGAGAAGCTTACATGGGCCGTCGCTTAGGGGCTCAGCTTCACGACCAGAGCGTCCTGTTTGCAAATGCTGCGAAATACGTTCGGTACGACGACGCAACAAGGACGTTACAGCTCAGTCCTTTACTTGATTGGTACGGAAAAGACTGGGATGTCGTCGGTGGATACCTAGCGTGGCTTTCCGAACTGATCGAAGACGGGGCTTTGCGTCAAAGAGTGCAACAGGCGGCACAAGGATCCGTTGAAGTCGCTTTCATGGATTACGACTGGTCGCTCAACGGTCGGGGGCTGACCCAACCGGCCGAACAAGCCGACGCGCCGAACGCCTCATTTGGTTCTGGAACGGTTCCCAATCGGTAAGCGACAAGCCGGGCCAACTTAAGTCGCATCCACTGGATCGGAACGCTTCAGGTCGGGGCCCGCTGCGGTATCTTAAGATCATGGCAATGCATCACCAGCGTTGCTCGGAAGGATCAAAAGTACTCAGAGTGTGTGGCACCGCACAGACATGTGAGGGTTCTGCAGATAGAGTAGCGGCCACGCAAGGAAGTCGCTTACGCCTCTCAGGAACCCAACCATGCCAGCCGAAACCGAGCACGGAATCACGTGCCCCGCAGCCCCCGAAAGCTTTGAAAGCATCGCGGTCATCATCCCGGCGTTGAATGAAGAGCGGTCGCTGCCTTTGGTGCTTCAGGATCTGCCCCGCGTTGGTCGGGTGATCGTCGTTGACAATGGCTCGAGCGATGGGACTGCCAGTATCGCGGCGGCGTGCGGTGCGACTGTCGTTTGCGAGACTGAACGAGGCTATGGCGCTGCTTGCTTAAAGGGGATCGCGACCCTCAAGGAGAGTTGCGGTCGATCGGGCAGTCCGCCGGAGGTCATCGTGTTTCTCGATGCCGACTATAGCGATCATCCGGAGTTTCTTCCGGCATTGGTTTCGCCGATCCAAAACGGTGACTGTGACTTCGTGCTGGGATCTCGGTTGCTGGGAAACCGTGAACCGGGCGCCATGCCGCCGCAGAGTGTTTACGGAAACCGCTTGGCTTGCTTCTTAATGCGGGTTTTGTTCGGCGTCCGTTATACCGATCTGGGACCGTTTCGTGCGATCGATTATCGCAAGCTTCAACAACTGGGAATGGACGACCAGAACTTCGGCTGGACGATCGAAATGCAAATCAAAGCGGCCCAACACGATTTGCGATTTCTCGAAGTTCCCGTGCCCTATCGCAAACGAGTCGGACACAGCAAGATCAGCGGCACGCTGACCGGCACGATGAAGGCCGGTTACAAAATCTTGTGGACGATCGCCAAGTATGGGCTGGTCGCCAAAAAGTCGATCCACAGCATTCACGCGGCCAAGTTGGTCCGAGCGACACATCTTGGCAATGGCTGAGGACGAGACGCGTCCCCAAAGTCAGCGACAACTTTGGCTGCTCGGTTTGCTGGGCTGTGTTTCCGCGTTGGTCTACGGATGGATCGGTTGGCTGAGTTGGCATTTCGGGTTTGATTCGCTGGCACCAGAGCGCCCGACCCTGCTGATCCTTGGTCTGTTTGGGATCCTGTTCCTTCTTTACCTCTTCGGCATCTGCGTCGTTCGGCAACTCGGCAATGACGGGCGATGTCTTCGCATCATCGTCTTCGGGAGCGTGTTGTTCCGTGCGACAATGTTGTTCTCCGTACCGATCTTGGAGATCGATATTTATCGGTACATCTGGGACGGTGCCGCGATGTCGGCGGGCGTTAGCCCTTTTCTTTACGCGCCGCAAACGGTCAAGACCGCTGACTCCGCCGTTGATGATCCATCTTTACAACGACTCGTCGCCATGCGGGATCGCCGGCCGTCACTGGCGGAGGTGCTCGATCGCATCCACTTTGCCGAATTGCCGACGGTCTACCCAATAGTCAGCCAGGCTGTTTTCGCCCTTTCCGCGCTTACAACGCCGGATCAAGCCAGCGTGATAACGCACCTGATGGTGATGAAGGCGTGGTTGATCATGTTTGATCTGGGAACACTCTGGCTCGTCGTGAAATTGCTGGGCATCGCCGGCCGATCGCCGAACCTGGCGATGGCTTACGGTTGGTGCCCGCTGTTGATCAAGGAGGTAGCCAACAGCGGGCACCTCGATGCGATCGCGGTCTTTTTCACAACGCTGGCGGTCTACTTCGCTGCCAGGCACCTTGTCGGCGTTCGGAAGGAGGCGGCCATTTCGATGCACGCCTGCTTGGCAATCGTCGTCTCGTTCGCCCTGGCTGTCGGAGCGAAACTGTATCCAATCGTGCTCGCCCCGATGCTCGCGGGGATTGCGTTTCGGAAGCTCGGATTTCGTCGCAGTCTCATCTGGGGCGGCGTTTGCGGTCTCATGATCGGCATTCTTGTTTCGCCAATGGCCTATCAAGGAAATGCCGTCAGCGACCCCAGCGAAGGCCTTAAAACGTTTGTGAGACGCTGGGAGATGAACGATTTTCTATTCCTGGTCACCGTCGAAAACCTGCGTCCCGACGACGGACGCGGCCCACACGCAATGCCATGGTTTGCCATTGTTCCGGACCGCTGGCGGGAATCGCTCGCGGAAGTGGCACCCCCGTTTGTGGTAGCACGCGGAATCACCGCATTCGCCTTCCTGTTCATCGCCGTGTGGATTGCTCGCAAGGTCGTAATGGATCGCGGTCCTTCAAGCGATCAAGTTGCCAGATTTTCCGAAGGAGTGTTCCTCACCCTGGCATGGTTTTGGCTGCTCGCACCGACTCAAAATCCGTGGTACTGGACTTGGGTGCTGCCGTTTTTACCCTTTGCGAAAAACCGTGCCTGGTTGTTGGTCAGCGGAATTGTCTTTGGGTACTACTTGCGTTTTTGGTTCGCCGATCAGTTTCCCAACTCGGCCGTTTTGGGAACTCGTTACACGGGACCAGCGTTCTTTGACTTCGTCTTCATCTGGATCGAGTTCTTGCCGTGGTTTGTTTTGCTGTGGTTCAGTTGGGCCAGCCAGCGTGCTCACACGGCGAATCCCGGCGAATCCCGGTGAACTTGACTAGCGAGCCGTGAAGCATCGAGCAGCACAATTCGTTTCCTTCCGACCTCGATCAAGCCTTTGTCTTTCAATTGTCCGAGAAGAATCGTGACGGTTTCACGAGTGCTGCCCATCAGGTTTGCGATTTCCTGGTGCGCCAATTTGATCCGAAGCTTGATTCCTTCCGCACAATGAACTCCGAACTGTTCCGCCAAGTCGAGCAAGAGGTGAACCAGCTTCTCCCGATTGGACAGGAACAGCAAGTTCTTCAGGCGACGCTCAATGCGGTGTCGTCGGAGACCAATCATCTTGGTGAGCGAAAGAGCCACCCGATGGTTCTGCTCGACCAACTCTTGCATTGCAGCAAGCGGGATCACAACCAGAGTCGATGCTTCAATCGTTTCGACATACTCTTCACGTGTTTCACGCTCAAACACGGCCAATTCGCCGAACAACTCGCCGGGTTCGACAAACGCCAGGATGGACTGTTTGCCATCGCTGGTCAGGTTGCAAATCTTGGCCATGCCGCTGGTCAGCAGCAAGACACTGTCGGCCACTTCGGTCGGCAGGTAGATCGGCGTTCGCGCTGCCAACTTGCGAGCCCGACATCGTAGTTCAATTCGCTCCAAGCTCTCGGTAGAGAGCTCGGAAAAGAGTTCGCAGCGCTGCAAATGCCAAATCGTCCGTTGCACCGAGGCATTCCCGATCTCCCGCCGCGATCGGCGGCGCCTTGAAGGTCGCTGGTCACCGAACGCCTTAGCCTGAGGACGGAGAACTGTGCGGATACTTACAAAAAGTCCAGAAATTTGTATTTGCAGTCAGGTAAATGGCAACGAGCAAGCCCGGTCTTCAGGAGTCGATATCGTCGCGGGGGTTGCGGTTGCTGACCGCAGTTTGAATTCGCTCTTTGGAACGAGGGCCCAAGCGAATCGAATCATCTTGCTCCTGCTCGGCAACTTGACGTCGAACGCTCGATCCGAGTCGCTGGAGATCCCGCCAAAATGCGTTGCAAAGGCGACACATCCTGAGGTGCATCCAGACTTCCGTCTTGTCTCGAAACGAGAGAGGGCGATCGAGCGAACCCGAGACGAGCTTGCTGATTTCTTTGCAACTTCGCATGATTCGTCGGTCCGCGATCTACTCTTGTTCGTGAAGCCAGCGCTTCTTCATGCAGTCGGCTAACCTCAGCCGCGCCCGATGAAGCAAGACCCAAAGGTTGGACGCGGTAACTTGCAGATCCTTACAAATTGCGTCCGTCGTCAATTCGTCAACCTCACGTAACAGAAATGCGCCTGCCTGCTTATCTGGTAACCCAGACATGCACTCCTGGAAGATCGGCCAAAACTCATCGCGATCCACCGAGTCGAGTGGCTTGAGCAGCGTGGCGCGCACTCGTTGTCGCCAACGGCCGTGCCGGTCAAAGAACTGGTCGAGGGGGTCACCGGACTCCTCGTCGGAATGCAGCGTCTGTGACCGATTCTGCGATCGCAGATGATCGATCATTTTTCGCTTCAGAATGCTCATCAGCCAACCCTTCTCGCTACCAATGCCGGTGAACTGCGATTGGTTGGCGAGTGCGGCGAGCAACGTCTGTTGGACAAGTTCCTCGGCCAACTCGGCGTCACGCATTCGAGAGACGACATACCGGAACAGTGCGTCGCCGTATCGATCCACCCACTTCTCGGGGGTCAAGTCTTTCGTGTCCGTTCCCACAGAACTCAACTTCGTGATCTCCTCGGCTCGTCAAATAGCGACGGGGTTTCGAACGGAAGACTTAAGTGAACGGCGCTAACAAGAAAACGGCGGCCTCCGAAATGGGAGACCGCCGCTGGGAGCGGTAGCTCGTGCCCGTGCCCTCAGCCGGCAGGGCGGATCGCTGCGATCCTTTAGTTCAGGATCTTGCTGATGTCGGCGATCACGGCGTTCACGTCGAGTTCCTCGACGTTGCGGACCGCGTGGCTCGCTTTGACTCCCAAATCGCTGGCCAGCACCACGGTGACGCTCGCCTTGGGATTCAGCCCGTAGTTATCCGGGCCGTTTTCGGCTTCGTTGGGAACGACGAAGGGGACGTTCTTGGCCTCGGTCTTGGCCGCCAGTTTCTTGGCTTGGCTCTTCAGGGCCGCCTTGTCTTCGCCCAGCAGATTGACGAACGCGCGGAGGCTGTAGTCCTGATTCTTGGCAACTTCCTGATCGAGCTGCTTGATAAAGTTGGCGACTTTCGGATCGCTCGAGCGGGTGAAGACGATCACCTGCGGACGCGATCCGTTGCGACAGCGATAGCAAAGATTGCGTCCTTCATCGACGCCATCTTCGGCCGCTCCGGCCGCCTTGGTGACGTAGAACGCTCCCAGCGAATCACCTTCCTGCGGCCCGCTCTTCAGCGAGTCGGCAGCCGACAGAACACCTACTGCTGCCAGGCTTAACACCAGGCTCATCGTTACAAGCTTCTTCACGGTCTTTCCTTTCGAAAGGGAGGGGAAACCATCCCGCGCCACCGGCACGGATCGCACACCGTCGATTCACCGACCGCGGGGGACGTTCGGAAAAGAGGATTTTCCGGCGGAGTTCCGCGGGTCGCATCGTGACGGTAATGTTCGTTGGCTAAAATGATCCGCCACACGGGATCGTTTGGCGATATCGTAGGAAACGGACCACGGCATGGCAAATCATAGCAGGTCAACGGCAGGCCGTTCTCACTTATTTGCAAGGACTGACGCGATGCGAAGCCCTGGAATTTTCTCCCGTCGGCGTTGGCGACAGGTCGTGGTGGCGAGCCTGGCGGCCGTCGCCTGCGGCTGCAGCGGGCCGGAGGCGAGGGCGGTCGAGCCAGCCCGCGCAATCGCCCCCCAGGGGGGTCGGCCTCCCCACCGGTCGCCGGTCGACCTGGCCCTCGATCCGACGGGCAAATGGTTGCTGACCGCGAACCAAACCTCCGACAGCGTCTCGCTGATCCGGGTCGCCGACGGGGAACCGACCGACGAAATCGCCTGCGGATCCCATCCCGCCGATGTCGCCTGGACCCCCGATGGCCGCACCGCCTTGGTTTCCTGCAGCTGGTCGGGAACGGTCGAAGTGATCCAGCGGGAGGGCGACCGGCTCCGTCATCGCGGGCCGATCGACGTCGGCTTCGAACCGTGCGGCCTGGCGATCGCCTCGGCAGGAACCCGGGCCTTCGTCGGCCTGGTCGCCTCGGGGGAAGTCGCCGAGATCGATTGGTCGGCCCGCCGCTTGGTGCGGCGGATCGCCGTGGGCGAGTGGCCGCGTTACCTGACCCTCTCGCACGATGACCAGCGCCTGGCGGTCGGCTGTGCCGGGGCGAGCCAGATCGCGGTCGTCGATACCGACCGCGGCGAAGTCCTCTACGAAGAACCGCTCGTCGGCGGGATCAATCTGGGGCAGATGGTGACCTCCCCTGACGGCGCGCATGCGTACTTCACCTGGATGGTCTACCGCACCAATCCGATCACTGTGGGCAACATTCGCCGCGGCTGGGTGCTCGCCAGCCGCATCGGACGGGTCCGATTGGACGGGGAATCGTATCGCGAGGCGATCTCGCTGGACGTCCCCGGCCGCGCGGTCGCTGATCCGCATGGTCTGGTGATCAGCCCCGACGGCAGCCAACTGGTCGCCTCGGCAGCGGGGACGCATGAACTGCTCGTGTACCGGCTTCCCGACCTGCCGATGGTCGGCATCGGCGGCCCCGGCGACCTGATCGATCGCGGCTTGCAGAACGACCGCGCCCGCTTTCGCCGGATCGAGCTGGGGGGCCGCCCGCTGGGCTTGCAGTGGTCCGCTGATGGGCGGCAGGTCTATGTCGCCAACTTTTTGAAAGATGCCGTCCAGGTGGTCGACCTCGAAAGCGACGAGGTCGTGCAGGAGATCGCGCTCGGCGGTCCCCCCGTCGCCTCGCCTGCGCGGCGCGGCATGGCGATTTTCTTCGATGGTCAACGGAGTCTCGATCAGTGGTACAGCTGCCATTCCTGCCATCAGGAAGGAGGAAGCAACGCCCGCGCCATGGATACGATGAATGACGGCAGCACGATGACGCAAAAGACGGTCCTCCCGCTGTACGATGTCACCCGCACCGGCCCCTGGACCTGGCACGGCTGGCAAACCGATCTCGACGACGCCATGCAGAAGTCGTTGACGGTCACGATGCTGGGCGACGCCCCCAGCGAAGCCGACAAGGAAGCCTTGATCGCCTACCTGGATCAGTTGCAGCGGCCCCCCAATCCCTACCGGCGGGCAGGCCCGCGGTTCGCCGCGGCGGCGGCCCGCGGCAAGGCGGTGTTTGAAAGTGCCCAGGCCGGCTGTGCCGACTGCCATCACGGCCCGGCGATGACCGACAACGGCATCCACGATGTCGGGCTCGGGACCGAAGCGGACCAGTACGAGGGCTACAACACCCCGTCGCTGCGAGGCGTCTATCGCAAGGTGCGGCTGCTGCACCGTGGCCAGGCCCGTTCGCTCGAGGAGGTCCTCAGCGAATACCATCGGCCCGCTCAGGTCGCGGGCGAGGGGACCCTCAGCGAACAGCAACAGGCCGACCTGGTCGCCTACCTGCAGACGTTGTAACCGCCGGGGCCGCACCGTCGTCCTCGCTTGCGGCCCGACCCGCCTGCTGCCCGGATCCGCCTGCTGCCCGGATCCGCCTGCTGCCCGAATCCGCCTGCGTCCGCCGCCGATCGGCTCAGTCGGTGTGCGGGCCCGCCGCGATGACTTCCGGACTGGTCTCGCCGGCGAACTGCTTGAAATTTTGCTGGAACAGGTCGGCGAGCCGGCGGGCACTGACATCGTAGGCCTGGGGATCGGCCCAGGCGTCCCGCGGCCACAGCAGCTGGGAATCGACGTCAGGACATTGCCGGGGGACCGCAAACCCAAACCGCGGGTCCTGCTGGAATTCGCTGGCGGCCAACGAACCATCGTGGACCGCGTCGATGATCGCCCGCGTGGCCTGCAAACTCATCCGTTCGCCGGTCCCGTAGCCGCCACCGGTCCAGCCGGTGTTGATCAGCCAGACGTGGGCGTCGTGAGCGCGGATGCGTTCGGCCAACAGTTCGGCGTACTTCATCGGATGCCAGACCAGGAAGGCGGCCCCGAAGCAAGCGCTGAAGGTCGCGGTCGGCTCGGTCACGCCCATCTCGGTGCCGGCGACCTTGGCGGTGTACCCGCTGATGAAGTGGTACATCGCTTGTTCGGGCGAAAGCCGACTGACCGGCGGCAGGACTCCGAAGGCATCGCATGTCAGGAAGATGAGATTGCGGGGGTGGTCGCCCAGGCAGGGGACCTTGGAATGGTTGATGAAGTCGATCGGGTAGGCGACCCGCGTGTTCTCGGTGATCGAGGCGTCGTCATAGTTGACCTCGTGCGTCCCCGAATCGTAGACGACGTTTTCCAGCACCGCCCCGAAGCGGATCGCCCCGTAGATCTCCGGCTCGCTGCGGGGGCTGAGGTGGATCACCTTCGCGTAGCAGCCCCCTTCGATATTGAAGACCCCGCGATCGGTCCAGCAATGCTCGTCATCGCCGATCAATTCGCGATGCGGATCGGTCGAAAGCGTTGTCTTGCCGGTCCCGGACAGTCCAAAGAACAGCGTCACGTCGCCCTGGGGGCCTTCGTTGGCGCTGCAGTGCATACTGAGGATCCCCTGCTTGGGCATCAGGTAATGCATGACGGTGAAGACGCCCTTCTTCATCTCCCCGGCGTACTGGGTGCCGAGAATGACGAGTTCGCCATCGGAAAAGCAGAGGTCGATGCTGGTCTTGCTGGTCATCTGCGAGGTGTAGGGATTGGCCGGAAAGGATCCCGCGTTGAAGATCGTCACGTCGGGTTCGCCGAAGCCGTTTAATTGCTCGGCCGTCGGCCGGATCAGCATGTTGTGCATGAACAGCGCGTGGTAGGCGCTCTCGGCGATCACCCGGATTTTCAGTTGCTGTTCGGGATCCCAGCCGGCAAAGCCGTCGAACACGAACAGCCGGCGACGCGTGTTGAGGTAATCGATGGCCCGCTGGCGGTTGATCGCAAAGGAACGCTCGGTCAGCCGGATATTGATGTCCCCCCACCAGATGTCGCTGCTGCTGTCGGCTTCATCGACGATCCGTTTGTCGGTCGGGCTCCGCCCCGTTTTGTCGCCGCTGCGCGTGGCCAACGCCCCGCTGGCCGCGATCACGGCGTGCTCATCCAAAATCGCATACTCGTACAAGCGGGCCGGGGTGGCGTTCCGAACGAGGTCGTCGACATGGAGGCCGTAGCAGGTCAGGTCGATGGGATTGAGGCTCATGGCGCGGCAGACAAGGGGCAATGTGGGGGGAACGAACACCAGCGAAAGCGATCGGAACCGGCGAAAACGCTCGGCTGGAAGGGCAGGGTACCAAGTCGCCCCACGCGACGAAAAGATGGGCTGGCCCTTCCCCCGCCCGCCTGGCGGCTTGTATTTTGAGGTCGGTGGTCCAGCCAGGACCCCTGCCGGTGGTGTTCTGCCGCCTCGCCCTCGCTCCGCTTTCTTCGAAACGATGCGATTCCATGTCCTCCCCGCCCCCCCTCCTGCCGATCGCCGTCTTCCTTTCCGGCGGTGGGAGGACGTTACAAAATCTGATCCGCTGCCGCGATATAGGAGAACTGCCGGTCGATTTCCGCTTGGCGATCAGCAGTTCGCCCGCGGCCGCCGGCCTCCAGATCGCTGCCGCGGCAGGGATCCCCACCCAGGTGATCCGCAAGTCCGATCATCCCGACGACGCCGAGTATCAGGAGGCGATGTTTGGCCCCTGCCGGGAGGCCGGCGCCGAACTGGTGGTGATGGCCGGCTTCCTCAAGCATGTGCGGATCCCCACGGATTTTGAAGGGAAGGTGCTCAACATCCACCCGTCGCTGATCCCCGCCTTCTGCGGACCCGGGATGTACGGCCGCTCGGTGCATCAGGCGGCCTTGGCCAAAGGGGTGCAAATCAGCGGCTGCACCGTCCATTTCGTCGACAACCACTACGACAATGGGCCGATCGTCTTGCAACGCGCCTGCCCGGTGGAACCCGACGACACGCCGGAAAGTCTCGCCGCCCGCGTCTTCCAGGAGGAATGCCGGGCGTTGCCCGAAGCGATCCGGCGGTTTGCCGCGGGCGAATACCGCGCCAGCTCCGCCGGCTCGTAGCAGCCGAAGCGGACCGTCGCCCCTGTCCTGCAAGGAATCTGTCTTGTCGCCGCCTCCCGCATCCCCTACGCTCGCCGCCGCAGCGACTCCCGGTTGGCCCTACCGGCTGGCTTGGGTGGTGCTCGCGGGTGTTGCCTGGGGTCTCCTGGTGA
>CAYNVI010000081.1:0-12293 GCA_964400585.1 uncultured Pirellulaceae bacterium
CGCTCGCTGCATACCGAGGCGATCAACCACGATCCCGCGATCACCTTCCAGCAAACCGGTTCGCAGATTCCTGGACGCCCCAGCATGGGCTCGTGGCTTGGTTATGGTCTCGGCAGCGAGAACGATGACTTGCCCACCTTCGTCGCGATGAGCTCCAAGGGAAGCGCCAAAGCGGGGCAACCGCTCTACGATCGGCTGTGGGGAAGCGGCTTTCTGCCTTCGCGGCATCAGGGGGTCAAGTTCCGCAACCAAGGCGACCCCGTTCTCGATATCTCCGATCCCTCGGGAGTTTCGCGGTCGCTGCGGCGTCAGATGCTCGACCATCTCCAGGAACTGAACCAGATCAAGGGCCAACAGGTCGGGGATCCCGAGATCGCGACGCGGATCGCTCAATACGAGCTCGCCTTTCGGATGCAGATGTCGGTCCCGGACCTGCTTGATTTCTCGGACGAGCCGCAGTCGGTGCTCGAGATGTATGGACCCGACGTCCAGCGGCAAGGATCCTACGCCTTCAATTGCCTGGTGGCCCGTCGCCTGGCCGAGCGGGGCGTGCGATTCACGCAGCTGTTCCACCAAGGCTGGGACCAGCACAACAACCTGCCCAAGCAGATTGCCAAGCAAAGTCAGGATACCGATCAAGCGACCGCCGCGCTGCTGAAAGATCTTCGTCAGCGAGGGATGCTCGACGACACCCTGGTCGTGTGGGGGGGCGAGTTCGGCCGCACGATTTACTCGCAGGGCAAGCTTTCCCGCGACGGTTACGGACGTGATCATCACGGGCACTGCTTTACGATGTGGCTTGCCGGCGGTGGGATTCAAGGAGGCGTGCAGTACGGGCAGACCGACGACTACAGCGTCAACGTGGCCGAGGATGCGGTCAGCGTGCATGACCTGCATGCAACGATGCTGCATCTGTTGGGGATCGATCACGAGCGGCTGACGTACCGATTTCAGGGACGCGACTTCCGTTTGACCGACGTCGAAGGAAACGTGATCAACGCCTGGTTGAAAGGCTGAAGGAGCTGCGCCTGCGGATCGCGCTCGGGCGCGCGAACCCGTCGGGCCGCGGGGAAGGGCCATATCGCGGGGAAGGGCCATATCGCGGGGAAGGGGCCACGCTTCCCGTCGCGTCTCAGCCTCCCTGGGCGGCTTCGAGTTCTTCCCAGCGGGCGTAGGCGGCCGCCAGGGCGGCTTCCAGCTTGTTCAGGTCGGCTTGCCGGCGGGTGATCGCCTCGGCCGGCTGTTTGTAGAACCCGGGATCGGCCATCTCGCCGTGCAATTCCCCGATTTTCCCTTCCAGTTGTTCGATCTGCTCGGGTAGCTGCTCGAGTTCACGCTGGTCTTTGTAGCTGAGCTTCTTGGTCGGCACGGGAGGGGGAGCCGAGGGGGGCGGAGCGGCTTTGGCGGGTGGTGCGTCTTCCGGGGCGGTCGACGGTTTGGCGGCGGCGACGCGCTGCCAGTCATCGTAGCCGCCGTCGTATTCATGGACGCCAGCGGGTTCAAATACGATCGTGCTGGTGACGACGTTGTTCAGGAACGTTCGGTCGTGGCTGACCAGCAGGACCGTCCCGCTGAACTGGCTGACTTGTTCTTCCAGCAGTTCCAGGGTTTCGCTGTCGAGGTCGTTGGTCGGTTCGTCCAGGACCAGGACATTGGCCGGTTTGGTCATCAGCCGGGCCAGCAGCACGCGGTTGCGTTCGCCGCCGGAGAGGAAACGGACTTCGGTGCGGGCGCGTTCGGGCGAGAAGAGAAAGTCTTGCAGGTAGCCGATGATGTGCTTCGTCTTGCCACCGACCGTGACGCGGTCGGTTCCCTCGGCCACATTTTCGAGGACGGTCGCCTGGGGATCGAGCTGTTCGCGAAGTTGGTCGAAGTAGGCGACTTCCACTTTCGTGCCGATCCGCACCGATCCGCTTTGCGGTTCGAGTTTGCCGAGCAGCAACCGGAGCAAAGTCGTCTTGCCGGCTCCGTTCGGTCCGATGATGCCGACCTTGTCGCCGCGCATGATCGTCGTCGAGAAATCTTTGACGATCGTGCGGTCCTCGTAGGCGAAGGAGATGTTTTTCACATCGGCAACCAAGGCTCCGCTCCGCATCGCTTCCTGGATTTGCAGCTTGGCGGTGCCAGGGCCTGTGCGGCGCTGTTGGCGTTCTTCCCGCATCGCCTTGAGGGCGCGCACGCGTCCTTCGTTGCGGGTCCGCCGCGCCTTGATCCCTTGGCGGATCCAGGCTTCCTCTTCGGCCAATTTTTTGTCGAACAAGGCCTGCTGCTTTTCCTCGGCCGCCAAGGCCTCCTCTTTGCGTTTCAGGAAGGTCTCGTAGTCGCACGACCAATCAAAGATTTTGCCGCGGTCGATCTCCCAAATGCGATCGGCCAGGTTGCGGAGGAAAGAGCGGTCGTGGGTGATGAAGATCAGCGTCCCTGGCCAGCGGCCGAGGAAGGCTTCCAGCCACAGGATCGAGGAAATGTCGAGATGGTTCGTCGGTTCGTCGAGCAACAGGACGTGCGGGTCGGCGGCCAAGGCGCGCGCCAGCAGCACGCGGCGTTTCATCCCACTGGACAGGGTGGCAAATTCCCAGTCGCCATCGAGCCCCACGCGGTCCAGGGTCTGTTCGATGCGATGTTCGATTTCCCACGGCTCCAGCATCGCCCCGGCTTCGCCATGCCGCAGGTCGCTGGCCACGCAATCTTCGACCCGGCCGGCGACGTTCCGCGGCACATCCTGCCGCAGCCAAGCGACCCGCGTATTGGGTTGGAAGAGGACTTCGCCATGATCGGGTTCGACTTCACCGGCCAGCATGCGCAACAGCGTCGTCTTCCCCGCGCCGTTCCGCCCCAGCAGGCCGATCCGTTGCTGCGGTTCGATCTTGCACGAGACCTCGTCAAGCAAGGGGGGGCCGCGAAATCCGATGGACAGGTTTTCGATCGAGATCAACGCCATGAGGATGCGATGGTTCACTGGAAGGGGAGGAAACGAAGCGGTGCGGTCGACGAGGAAGCGATCGGCGGCGGAAACCTCCATCGTCGGCCCTGCATTGTCGGCTAAGCTAGGCATTGTTTCGAGGGGCGGCGTCGAGGCCGCCCGCCGCCGCAACCCTGCGCCGTCCCCGGCTTCCCAACACCTGGCCCTCGCATCGCCGGCCCCCGCTTCGCTATCAGCAGGTTTTCGCTTGGTATCTGGCCCTTCTCCCCGCTCGGCTCCCGCCGGCTCACCCGTTTCCGCGTCCCCCTTTTCTGGCTCGCCGGGGGCGCAGCAGGAGCTGGGCGAAACGCGTCGTTGGCAGCTTTATCAGCGATTTTGGGGGGCGTGCTTGATCGCCTTGCTGTTGGTCAGCTGGCGATTGTGGATGCCCCAGCATGATTTTCCGCAGGTCCCCCTGTTCGGCTTCCTCCGCCCAGTGCCGCTGTGGATCGATGGCATGCTGGTCGGTCTGCTGGTCATTGGCCTGGGCGGCACCCTCCGGTTTGGGGCGAGGGGCCGCTGGCGAACGCTGTCGCTCCTCGGCGTGTTGGTTGGCTTGGCAGGGCTGGTGGCACTCGACCAGCACCGGCTGCAAGCGTGGGCCTACCAGGCGATGATCATCGCCACGTTGTTGCTGACGGTGCCACCACGTGTGGGGCTCCCTTGGCTGCGGGTGTTGGCTGTCAGCGTCTACGCTTACTCGGCCGCCGGCAAGCTTGACTATCAATTCCTCCACACGGTGGGGCAGCAATTCCTGGGAGCAGCCGGCGATTGGCTGGGGATCGCGATCGAGACATGGCAGCCATCGACGCGGGTGCGGGCGGCGCTCGTCTTTCCACTGGTCGAGATGGGACTGGGACTCGCCGCCTTGTTCCCGGCGACGCGGCGTCCGGCGGGCTGGGGGCTGGTGGGGATGCATGCGACGCTGTTGTGGCTGTTGGGGCCGTGGGGGCTGGAGCACCAACCCGGCGTGCTTGTCTGGAATGGCTTCTTTGTCGGGCAAGCGTTGCTGCTCTTTGTGGGCCTCGGAGCAGGCCCGCAGGAGAAAGCCGCGGGGGCCGGTCGCATCGCCGCTTCTCTGCCCGCGCAAGGGGCGTTGGGGGAGACGGCGAGCGGTGCGCCGGCATGGTGGCGGTGGGCCGGCTTGCCGGTCTTGATGGTCGCCGTGTTGGTCCTGCCGCTGACTGAGCGTTGGGGCGTGTGGGACCATTGGCCGTCGTGGGCGCTCTACTCGCCACACAGCAGCCGCGTCGAGTGTGCCGTCCATGCGTCGCAAAGCGAGCAGCTGCCTGCGACGCTGCGTCCTTTTCTGAAAGCGGCGTCGTCCGCTGGAGGCTGGCGTGTGCTCGAAATCGACCGCTGGTCGCTCGCCACGCTGGGGGTTCCGGTCTACCCGCAAGCCCGTTTTCAAATCGGCGTGGCGTTGGCGGTCGTCCGCCAGACCGATCTGGGGCCGGCTGTTCGCTTCCAGCAGCGGGGACCGGCCGATCGCTGGACCGGGCGGCGGGCGATCGAGGCGGCGGGGGGGGTAAGCGAGCTCCAGGAGGCCGCCGAACGCTTCTGGTTGAACGCGGCGCCGCGCGGCTCCTGGCGATCGGGAGTCGATTCCGTCGAGGGCTCCAGGTAACCTGAAGCAGCCGCTGGTTCCTACTCGGCCGCTGCTGGTTTTTCCTGTGCCCGCCATTGCTCTGTCCGCCGTTCCATCCCGTCCCCTTGTAGTTCGCCATGATCTCTCTCGATCCCCTTCGCTCGATTCCCCTGGTCCGGTGGTCCTTGATCTTTGTCTTGGCAGCGGGAGGTTCGGCAGCGGGGCAAGCTCCGGTGCGTCCGCCCGCGGCGAAGACGAAAGCGGCCGCTGCCCCGGCGTCCCCAGCCGATCCGGGGAAGCTGAACTTTCGCAAATGGAGTGGACCTCTCAATATTCCCGATCCCGTCGCCATCAGTTTGGACCATCAGGGGCGCGCCTACGTCACGCAAACGCAGCGGCGTAAGGCCCAGGACCTGGACATCCGGGCGAATCGGGAATGGATCCCCTTCGACGTTGGTTTTCGTTCCATCGACGAAAAGCGAGCCTTTTACCACGAACAGCTGGCGATCGGGGGGAACGACGAAGAGGCGGCGCGGCATGTCGACGATTGGAACGAAGATGGCGTCCACGATTGGCGCGACCTGACGGTTTTGAGCGAGCGGATTCATCGCGTCGAAGATACCGATGGGGATGGGACGGCCGACCGCCGGGAGTTGTTCGCCGAAGGTTTCCAAACCGAGGTGACGGGGATCGCCGCAGGGGTGTTGTGGCATCAAGGGGATGTCTATGCCACGATTGCCCCCGATCTGTGGCGATTGCAGGATACGGACGGCGATGGTCGCGCCGATCAGCGGCGGTCGCTGGCCCATGGCTTCGGGCTGCATATCGCCTATGCCGGACACGACATGCACGGGCTGACCGTCGGTCCCGACGGCAAGATCTATTGGTCGGTCGGCGACAAGGGAATCCACGTCAACTCGGGAGGACGCGAGTTTGCTTTTCCCAATCAGGGAGGGGTGATGCGCTGCAATCCAGACGGCAGCGACTTCGAGATCTACGCCCACGGGCTGAGGAACGTGCAGGAGCTGGCCTTCGACGCCTACGGCAACCTGTTCGGCGTCGATAACGACGCCGACGGAGCCAACGAAAAGGAACGCTTCGTCTTCATCGTCCCCGAGATGGATGCCGGTTGGCGGTGCAATTTTCAGTACAAGCGGGACGGATTCTGTCCCTGGTGGGACGAAGGGATCTGGAAGACCTGGTTCGCGGAGCAACCGGCCTATATCGTGCCGCCGATCAGTCATTACCAGGACGGGCCCGCCGGTTTTGCCTTCAATCCGGGGACCGCCTTGAATGCCGCCTACCGCGATTATTTCTTTTTGACCGGTGCCCCCAATGGATTTCAGTACGCGTTCCGCACCGAGCCTCACGGCGCCTCCTTCCGGATGGTCGATGCCCACCAGATCGGCAAAGGGATTCCCCTGGTGGGGATCAATTTCGGTCCCGATGGGGCGTTGTACGGCGTCGACTGGGGCGGCGGGTATCCGCTGAATCAGGCGGGAGCGATCTGGAAGATCGACGCGCCGGAAGCGGCCGACGATCCGCTCCGCCAAGAGACCGAGCGGTTGCTCGGCGAAGGTTTTACCGAGCGGTCGGCGGACGATCTGGTGGCGTGGCTGGGGCACGCCGACCAACGCGTTCGCTTGGGGGCCCAGTTCGCCTTGGTACAGCGGCATGACGCAGCGCGGTTGTTGGCGACAGCGAACGGGTCCGACGCGACACCGCTGCTCGCTCGGGTGCATGCGATCTGGGGCATCGGTCAGCTGGCGCGGGCCGCGGAGGATCGCCAACCGGTCCAGGGGCAAGCCCCTGTCGCGCTCGCCGGCTCGATCGCCTCCTGGCTGACGTGCGAACAGCCGGAGATCCGCTGCCAAGCGGCCAAGTTAGTACGAGACCTGCAACGTTTTGACGGGAACCTCTTGCTGCCGTTGTTGGCCGATCCCGAACCACCGGTGCAGTTGCAGGCGGCCCTCGCCGCGGCCCGGCATCCGGTCGCGGGGTTGCGGAAGGCGGCGGTGCGGTTGTTGGAGGCGAACGGAGGGCGCGATCAGTATCTGCGTCATGCGGGAATCGTTGCCCTCACCGCCTGCGACGAGGTAGCCGGTTTGGCGGCGCATGCCGACGCGCAAGTGCGGCTGGCGGCCGTCGTCGCGCTGCGTCGCCAACGTGCCGCTGCGGTCGCTGGCTTCCTTGTCGATGAAGATCCGGCCGTGGTGGCGGAGGCAGCGCGGGCGATCCATGACGATTGGTCGATCCCGTCGGCCTTGCCTGCCTTGGCCGAGAGTTTGCTCACGGTCCCACCCGAGAACTCCGCGGCGATCCGGCGGGCCATCAATGCCAATTTCCGCCTGGGCGGGAAGGCGGCGGCCGAGCGGCTGGCGGCGTTCGCTGCGATCCCGGACGCTCCGCAGGCGATGCGGGGGGAAGCCTTGACGGCCCTTTCGTTGTGGTCCCATCCGCCGCTGTTGGATCGGGTCGATGGACGACGTCGACAGTGGGATCCCGCTACACGGACGGTCCCGCGAGCCCGTTTGACCGCCGCCTTGAGCGAGCTTGTGGCAGAAACCGAAGGGGATCTGAAACGTCGCGCGGTCGTTGCCCTGCGCGAGCTCGATTTGCCGATCGCCGGCGAGACCTTGATTGAACTGGTGGCGGCCGAAACGGTCCCTGCCAGTCTGCGGATCGAGGCTTTGCGATCGCTCGATCGAAGTGACCTCGATACCTTGCGGCAAGCGATTGCCCAGGGATTGGACGCCAACAGCGAAGCCTTGCGGATCGCGGCCTTGGAGATGCTCGCTCCGATCGATCCCTCGGCCGCGACCCGGCGGGCTATCGCTTGGCTACAGCAACGTCCGGTGGGGCCTCCCCAGCAAGCCGCGATGGAGCTGTTGGGAAAGCTGGAGACCGACGAAGCGGCGGCACACGTGCAGCAGGAATTGGCGGCGGCGATCGCGGCGACCTCGCCGTCAGCTTGGCGGCTGGAACTGTTGGCGACGGCGCGAGCCAAAGCGAGCACGCACCCTCGGATTGCGGCGCAGCTGGCGGCTTACGAAGCGGAGCGAAAGGCTGCCTTCTTGTCGCCGGAGATGGTACGGTTCGGCGCCTGCCTCGAAGGAGGCGACGCGGATGCGGGACGCCAGATTTTTCAGACCCACCTTGCCGCTCAATGCACGCGTTGCCACAAAGTAGGCGGCCGGGGAAGCGACGTGGGACCGGATCTGAAAGGGATCGCCCAGCGTCGTGACCCGCAGCATTTGCTGCGAGCCCTGGTCGAACCGAGCGCCGACATCGACAAGGAATACCTCTCGCAGACGTTCCTGCTGTTCACCGGCGAAGTCGTGCAGGGGATCGTCCAAGAGAAAACGGACGCGGAGTGGCGGTTGGTCGACAACCGAGGGAAAGAGCGGCGGATCGTGGTCGATGAGATCGAAGAAGAATCGACACAGCGGGTGTCGATCATGCCGCCGATGACCGACGTGCTGTCGCTGCCCCAGATCCGTGATCTGGTCGCTTATTTGAAATCGCTGAAATGATCCCGTCGCCGACGAGACGAACGATCCGACTGACGAAAGCCCCCTGCGATGCGCGAACCTGTGCGATCTGCTAACCCGCTGCCGCGACCCCACGGTCCCTGGACGATTACCGAAACGCAAGAAGTCTACCGCGATCCTTGGGTACGACTGCAACGGGATGAAGTGGTCCGGCCCGACGGGGATCCAGGCAGCTACGCGGTGGCTTATCTCAAACCGGGCGTGTGCGTGATCGCGATCGATGACGAGGGAGCCGTGCATCTGACCGAGGAGTTTCACTACGGCGTAGGACGGGTGACCTTGGAAGGGGTCAGTGGCGGCGTCGAGCCGGGGGAGACCCCTGCAGAGACCGCCCACAAGGAACTCGCCGAGGAATTAGGGATTCAGGCCGAACGCTTGGTCTCCCTCGGTTCGGTCGATCCCTTCACCGCGAATGTGGTCTCGCCGACGGCCCTGTTCCTTGCCGAGGGGTTGCTGCGGGGAGAGGCTCGGCCCGAGGGAACGGAAGTCATCCGCCGCGTCAGCATGCCCTTTGCCGACGCCGTGGAAGCGGTGATGGAAGGAACGATCACGCACGCCCCCAGTTGTGTTGCGATCCTCAAAATCTGGAAGCGGAAACAGCGCGATCCTGCCAGCTAAGGGGCGGTTCGCAAGCAGCCGCAGCTTTCCGGAAACCCCTCAGCCCGGGCCCGCAGGGACAGGCCGCTGGAGACGTTCTGTTTCCAGTCCCAGTAACCGCACGATATTGTCGTGGCAAAAGGCTTGCTGATCGGTCGGCGAGATGCCCAGCGATTCCAGGTGGGCGAGCATCTGCGGCATCGTGGCGGCGGAGCCCGCCAGATTGCCGCTCTCGTCAAACCGCGGGGCATCGTTTTCGGCCACGCGGACGAACCGGCCAGCCAAAGGATAGGTTCCCGGGCCCAAGCCCGCCGCGGCGATCGCATCGGTCGTCAACACGACCCGTTCGCGGGGGATCAGCCGTAAGTAATTCTGGAGCGCAAACAGCGGGATGTGATGGCCGTCGGCGATCAGGCTGATATGCAAACGGTCGGAAAGCGAGAGAACGCGCTGGATGATGTTGTCGTGTCGCGGTAATTCGACCGGACAACCGTTGCCCAAATGGGTGACCATTTTCAGTCCGGCGTCGAGCGATCGCAGCAGTTGATCGCGGGAGGCGTTGGTGTGGCCTGCCGAGACGACGACGCCTTGATCGGCGAAGAAACGGGTGACCAGACCGTCCGCATCGCGTTCGGGTGCGAGCGTCACGATCCGAATCCGCCCTGCGCCCGCGTCACACAGACGCTGGGCGGCCTCCTGCGACGGAGGGATCGCATGTTCGGCCGGGTGGGCCCCGATGTAGCCTGCCGCGGGCTGCATGAAAGGGCCTTCGAGATGGAGTCCCGCCACCATCTGACGACAGAGGGCGTCCTGATCGGCGAGTGCGATCAGATTACCGATCCGTCGCTCGAGTGTGTCCAACGAAGCGGTGATCAAGGTCGGCAAGAACTGCACGACGCCATCGTCCCGCAACGCCTGGCAAGCATGCACCAGCCCGTCCAGCGTCAACGCGTCCTCATTGAAATCGATCCCGGCGTAACCGTTGACCTGCGGATCGAAAGCGCGCCTCGGCATCGCAGGCGAGGTCATGCGGACTGCCCCGCTTGCGCCTGGGTGGCCTCGCTCAAGCGTTCCGCGGCGGCTGCATCGAGGCACAGCGTGCAGTCGCCGTGCTGTTGGAGGGCCGACGCCGGTACGTCGGGGGTGACCGGCCCTTCGACGGTGCCGCGGACCGCTTCCGCTTTGCGACGGTCGGGGACGCTGCAAAGGATCGTCCGGGCCTGCAGGATCTGGTGCACCGACATGCTCATCGCTTGCTGCGGGACCGCGTCGAGGTCCGGAAACCAGCCTTCCCCGACTTGCTGTTGGCGGCAGGCTTCGTCGAGGTCGACGATCAAGTAAGGATCGGTCGTTTGAAAGTCGGCCGGGGGATCGTTGAACGCCAGGTGTCCGTTTTCACCGATCCCGACCAACGCCACATCAATCGGGGCTTCGGTCAGCAACGCCCCGACCCGCTGGATATTCTCCGCCGGATCGACATCGGGTTCGAGAAAATGAAATGAGCCGATCGGTACCTTGTCGACGAGCCGTTCCTGCAGGTAGCCGCAGAACGAAGCGGGGTGGCTGCGTTCGATCCCGATGTATTCGTCCAGGTGGAAGCCATCGACCTGCTCCCAGGCGATGCCGCTGTGCCGCGTGAGGTGATCGAGTACGGTGAACTGCGAGGCTCCGGTCGCAACGATCAAACGGGCGCGACGGCCCGCCGCGATGGCAGCTTTTAAAATTTCGGCGGCGCGGTCCGCAGCATACTGTCCCATCGCATCGGCATCGGCGGTGATTTGGAGACGCATTAAAAAGAGATCCTTCGAGCAAGCTGACAGGAAAGCAGAGAGGCCTTGTTTTACAAAACCGGGAAACGGTTGGGTAGACGATGCAGTGGGCTGACGATCAGGCGGGGGGAGGGATCGCGGCCGACGCTACCGCGCTCCGGCAAGCCACCGGCTGAACGTGCGGCGCCCTTGCGCGTCGATACGGAGCGTGATCGCCCCGCAAGCGGCCGTGACATGGACGTCGGCGCCCGCTTGACGCAACGCCCGATAGACCGCGGGCCGATCCGCCCGTTCGCTGCCACTGACGATCACCGTGCCGGGACGCGCCCAGTCGAGGATCGGGCGAGGGGATTGTTGCAGGCTGCCGTGATGGGGCGCCATCAGGATGCCGCCCGGCGTCGGCCGGGGGCAGCGGAGCAGCGTGTCGGTTCCCGGCAACTCGACGTCCCCAGGAAGCACCAGGCTGCAGCCTGCGTGGTCGACCTGTAGGACCAGACTGCGAGCGTTGTCGAGCGAAGCGACGAAGTCTGCCGGGGGATGGAGCAGATGTCCCCAAGCCGGTCCATCGACCGTCGCTTCGCCTGATCCCTCGACCGTCGCCTGACGAAACAGGGAATCTCCCGCGACGGCCTCGTCGATCGGCACCCCCGCACGGCGAATCGCTTCGCGGATAACGCGCAGACCTGGCTCGTCGGTCTCCAGCACGCCCGGCGCGGTGATCACGCGGCCGATCGAGAAGCGGCGGAGGAGCCTGGGTAAGGCGTTGTAGTGGTCGCTGTCGGCATGGGACAGCAGGATCCCGTCGAGATGTCGAATCCCCTTGTGCCACAGCACCCCTTCGATCGGACGGGCGCTCTGCTGCGGATCGCCAAGCCGCCCGCAATCGTACAACCAGTTGCCCCCGGTCGGGTGACGCAGCAGCACGCTGGTGCCATGTCCGACGTCGATGAAGACGATCTCCAGCGTGCCCGCCGGAGCGGCTTCCAGCCAACAGCGGCGGCCGACCGTCGCCAAGGCCAAGGCGATCGCGAACCAAGCCGATAAGCCTGCCACGATCCAAGTCGACCGGATTCGCCCAGGAAGCAGCCACCCGCCCACCGGCAAGGCCAAGTAAAAGATCAAGATCCACCAACCCGGTGGCGCAGGAAGCCAAAAATGACCGCCCGGGATCGCCGCCAGCCACTCGACGCCTCCGTCGATCACCCGCAACGCGCCGCGACAGCAGCAAGCCGGCACCAGGGCCAGCGGGGCCCACACCAAACCGCAGCAGACCGTCGTCAGCCCGCTGATCAAGGCGACCAAGAGGGGGCCGCTGAGGAGTAAGTTGGCGACGACCGAGATCGGCGTGACGATATGAAACTGGTGCCAGACCAACGGTGCCGTGATCAGCCAAACCCAGAAGCTCAGACGCCCCGCTTGCCAGCAACGCTGACCGATCGCCGCGAACCCGCGACGCCAGCACGTGCGGCGGGTTTCCAGATAGGCATCGAGCGGATCGCGGTTGAGCCGGCGACGTCGATCGCTGGCGATCAGCTGCCGGCTGGCGAAAATCAGGGTCCCGACCGCCACGAAGGATAGGTGGACTCCCACCGAATGGAGATTGGCCGGGTTGAGCAGCAGCAACACCAAGGCCGCGAAGGCGAGCGCATTGAGCGGATGGACCAAGCGTCCTCGCCACATCCCCATCAGCACGGCCAACACGATCAAGGCCGCGCGCAACACCGGCGGCCGACCGCCGGTGATCGCGGCGTACAGGAGGCAGACCAGCACGACCGCGACGATTTGACGGCGACGCGAAACGCCGCTCAGACTGAGACACCAAGTCG
>CAYNVI010000082.1:0-12257 GCA_964400585.1 uncultured Pirellulaceae bacterium
TGAACGAAGATACCCCGCGCCACGCGCATGTCACGGACATCGTGCTTGACCGCGCTTTTCCCGCGATGTCCAGCGAGTCTCGCAAAGTTCGGAAAACCGCCGCCGAGTTGCGTTACGGCGGCGGCCAAAAACAGCGGGAGGCGTTGGAGCGATTCGGCATCGAGCGGCCACTGCGTTACCTCCTATTTCCCGGTCGAGTGCAGCAGGCCCTTTCCTCCAACTGGTTTGGAAAGACCGGTCCGGAACACAGCGGACTCTACAAACTCCGCCTTCAGGCCAGCGGCATCCGTCCACCCGGCGGCCAACCGGCCCATCTGAGCATCGGCAGGAGGACCAGCGAAGAGACCGTGGAGGGTCTCATTGAATTTGACATCACTGCGTCAGAAGACGGTCCTCAGGTTTATGAATTCGAAGTGTTTCTCGAGATGCCAACCCAGTTGCATTTCGCCGTGGTGGCCACCGATATTGTGGACAGGCGTGGTGGCGCCGCCTTCCGCAATGCGCTCGCGAGCCGGAGCGGTTACATCTTCACGCACAGCAGCGAGACGCTTCTGCTTAATCCCAATGCTCCCCAGATGTTCGACGGGGAAGGGAACGGTATCTTTTCAACGGTGATCCTCGATTGGATCGAATGGGAAGGGCCGCTGGTCACGGAGGCGGAGAAATCCCGCCGCGCTGATGTGCTGCCATCAGACGGCGCGACTCCCGAGCTGGTCGCGGAGCATCTCCGACGCTTCGCCCAACGCGCCTGGCGGAGGCCGGTAAGCAAGGGGGAACTGAAGGGCTACTTGGAGTCCTATCACGACGAACGGGAGGCTGGCGAAACCATGGATCACGCCTACCGAATTGCCTTGCAAGGGGTGCTGACCTCGAGGAACTTCATCTATCTGGTGGAGGGAGAACCCGAAGCTCGCGAGCGTCTCACCGATTGGGAACTCGCGTCGCGGCTGTCCTATTTCCTTTGGAGTTCGATGCCGGACGATGCCCTCTTCACCGCAGCTCGAAGTGGCAATCTGAACGAAGAGGGCCTGCAGAAAGAAGTGGAGCGAATGCTGACAGACAGCCGGATCAACCGCTTCATCGACGACTTCTCACGGCAATGGCTGCAGCTACATCGCGTGGGCATGTTTCCGCCGGACAAGAAGCTTTACCCGACCTACGACGATTGGCTGGAGACGAGTATGCGGGCCGAGCCGGTTGAGTATTTCCGCGAGATGCTCGCAAGGAACTTTCCCATCGAGGCCCTTCTCGATTCTGACTGGACCATGGCCAATGCCCGGCTCTGCGCTTTCTACGGACTTCCTGAGCCGAAAACGGGTGGTTTCCAGCGAGTCGTGCTCCAGCCCGAAGACCATCGAGGCGGTCTGCTCACGATGGGCGCGGTACTCGGGCTGACTTCAGACGGCACGCGGCACCGCCCGGTGCATCGCGGCGTCTGGATCAGCGAAGCGATGTTTAACAGGACGCCACCGTCGCCCCCGGCGAATGTGGATCCGATTGAGCCCATTCCGCCCCAGGGAAACAAGATCACGATCCGCCAGAGAATTGAAGCCCACGCGAAGAACACGAGTTGCGCCGCCTGTCATCGCAACATCGATCCGTTGGGGCTGGCCTTCGACCAGTATGATGCCATCGGACAGTGGCGCACCCGTGAGCGGGTTCCCACAGGCGTGGGCGAAGATCCACTGGTCGACGCCTCTGGCGTCATGCCCGACGGCCGCTCGTTCCGTCATTCCAGCGACTTCAAACGGTTGCTGCTGGAGGACCGCGATAAAGTCGCACAAGCCTTCATCGAGCACCTCTGCACCTACGCCCTTCGTCGCGTGCTGACCGTGGATGACAAAGACGGTATCCAGGCGATTGTCGATGAAGCAAAGAACAACCAGTACCGAGTCAAGGACATCGTGCGGGCCGTGGCCTTGTCGGAACTGATCAAGAAGAGATGAGAGCGAAAAAGCTTTTCCCTGTTAGCCATGAGCCCTTGGCCGGCAGGCGGTCAGTAGATTCGTGCTCTCACCAAACTAGCCACCAACCGCTGAAGGCATCTCATGAGCAACTTTCTTTCCCAATCCTGGCTGATCGACCGACGGCACGCCCTTCGTGCGATGGGCACCTGCATTTCGCTTCCGTTCTTGGAATGCATGGTCCCGCTGGGTGCAGCTGAGCCAGCATCCGCGCCCAGCCGCAGCGCCTTCATCTATCTTGCCAACGGTGTCCATTCGCTGAACTATCAGATCACCGCACCGGGCAAAGACTACGAGTTTTCCCAGTCGCTGAAGCCGCTGGAGAAGTACCGCCAAATCATCACACCTGTCAGCGGGTTGCATCATCCGGGAAGTCTCGGTCACCACCACAACTGCATCGATATCTGGCTGACCGGCGGGAAGATCAGCCCTTCAGAGCGCAATACCATCTCCGTGGACCAGAAGATGGCCGAAGTTACCGCGCAGCACACGCGCTATCCTTCCATGGAGATTGCTCTCACGCAGGGGTCACTCGCTTGGACCGCGGACGGCGTCCAACTTCCCGCGATGCGTCGTTGCAGTGAGATCTTCGCGTCGCTTTTCCAGGAACCCAAGGGTGGCATTGAAGCCCAGCGAAGAGCATTGCGCCGAAAGGCTAGCGTTCTCGATGACAACCTTGCGGAAGTGCGTCGTCTTCATCAAAAGATGGGCGCTGCCGACAAAGGACGTCTCGACCAATACCTCACCTCGGTTCGTGAGGCAGAGATCCGCACGCGACGGGCCGATAAGTGGCTCGATACACCGCTACCTGAGATCTCCGCTGCCGATCGTAAACGCACCAATCGCGACATTCCCAAGACTCAGGCGGGCGACTATTTCCGCACGGTCTACGACCTCATCGTGCTGGCGTTTCAGACGGACGTCACGCGCGTGGCCACGTTCAGCCTGGGCGGCGAGGGAGACGCCTTTGCCATTCCGGAGATCGGCATCACCGAGTCCCGCCACCAGCTCAGTCACCACGGCGGCGATGCAAGCTACATGGAGAAGCTCACGAACTACGATACCTTCGCCATCGAGCAGTTCCGCTATTTCCTCTCGCGGCTTGAGGAGACGAAGGACGTCAACGGTCGGCCGCTGCTTGGCTCGACGATGTCGCTGTTTGGCAGTGGGATGAGCTACGGCCACAGCCACGGCAACGCCAACCTGCCGCTGGTGCTCGCCGGTGGTTCGGATCTCGGCCTGAAGCACGGCAGTCATCGGGACTTCAACCAGGGGCACTTCGGCGGATACCAGCTGGATAAACCGGGCGAACACTATGGGCTCTGCAGTCGCCCCGCAGACCCGGACGCCCACATGAGCAACCTGCTGCTCCTGATGGCCCAACGCATGGGGGTGGAGACCGACAAGTTTGGCGATAGCAACACGGTAATCGAACTATGAGCATGTTTCTTTTTCCCGGTTCACTGTTCCTTTCTGCTCGCCGGCGGTTCTTCGCTGCCTCTTTGTTATGGGGGCTTGGTGGTTCGTTGCTCGGTCCTGCAGTCGCGGTTTCTCAGGAACAGGTCTCCCTGGAACCAGGCACGATAACGGACGAGCCCTTCCGACCCGAGCCAGGAAAATTCCCACCCCTGGAAAAGGCGCACTCCTACCGGGGCGAACTTGTGTTCGTGGACCATGCCAACCGCCGCGGCAGCATCCGTGTGGAAGGGACCGGAAAGTTTTACCGAAACGACCCGCAGCCCTTCGCCATGCTGCCCTATGGTGTCATCCGGTATCACGGCGCTCCGGCTGATCTCCGGGATATCCCGCTTGGCACCGTGATGCATGTCCAGGCCTTTCTTCCTCCTGACCCGAAGCTTTCCGCCGTGCCGGTATTGCCGGTCGACAACAAGAAGAAAGACGCGGGCCACTATCGTGGCACTGGGACAGCACCCGCCGAGAATCACGTGCTGCTCCTCGAAGACGAACCCAGTCACTGCCTGCACGCGGGAAAGGTCTGGAAGCTTAAGCAAGTGGAGCTCGAGAATCATGCGGGGAAGATCATCGCCAGCCGCGAGCCGAAGACCGGCGGTGAGGGCAACTTCGATGAAGAAGAGTTGACCTTCGACGCCGCCACGCGCATCTGGCGCGGGCGCGAGCGGATTCGCGTCGCGGACCTGGTCGCCGAAGGAGCGTGGCCTGCCAGGGGGAAGAAACAGCTCGGTGGGCAGGCCGTCTTGCTCGGGATCACCTGGAAGCCTGCACCAGGTGATGGACTGAGTGGCGCTTTCACCCAATTTCACATCTCGGACATCTGGCTGGACGACGACGCTATCCAGTACGCGGCCCAATTTCAGACCGAGACGCACAAGGCCTTCATCCGCAGCCGCTGGATGCCGGCCTCGGTTGACGCCGTCGACTATGGCAAGTTCGGCTCCGCGACCGTCACCGCGACGCTCTTTGGCGGCGTGGATGCTTCACTCTATAGCGACTTCCGGAAAGGGGTCGGGGCACAGATGAATGGAGCCGAGAACACCTTAAAGCACACAGCCGGCCACTACGGCCCCAGCCATGTCGCTTCCAGTGGCAAAATCCTTGACGTCACCGAGGCAACCGGAGAAATCCCCTTGGGCAGCAGCGGCATCCGAATCCGGTTTGAGACGGATCTGATCATCGAAGGCATTCGCCCCGGAAGAGTTGTCCGTATCCGCCCGGAAAGTTGGCCGAAGATGCAAGTGCCTCGCGAGGAATACCTCTTCAATCCCAGCCACGAAGACCGATTCCCCACGCCAGCCATCTTCCCGAAATACTGACTCAGGGAAATCGAATGATCACACAACTCAAATCGGTCCGCTGGGTCGCCGCGATGGACCTGGCGGCTTTCTGATTGCGATCACCCTTCACGCCTACGACGAATGGTTCCGTCTTGCGTCCGGGAAGTTCAAGTCGTGTGGAATCGTCAGGCAACTCAATTCATTTTGTCGAACCAAGTCCGCGGGCAGCTCGACGATCATTTTCCCGATCTGGCAAAAACCGTTGCTTCGCGGGAGTGTGCTAGAAGCTGGGGCGGCCTAAATTCGAAGTGGCTTGAGTTCCACGGGATATTTTTTTCCCCGGCGTCCAAGACCGCCATCGTTGCAGTGCCAATTTAGTCACGCCCATTGCCAGCCACAGAAGACCCGACGTGGTGGTCCCAAAATGCGTCAGGAGGGCGTGTCCTGTGCGCGCAATCGATTATGGCGAAGCGATCAGGCTTTGCGCCGGTTGGACTGACAGAGCCCTCGACGCCCGGTCCTCCCGACATCACGATCACCTCGGAGACTTCGACCACGGGCTCGGGCGGATGACGCTGGACAACCAGGGATTTGGTTGAGGGCGCATGACACGAGTCGCAGAACCACTGGTCGGAATGATGCGGCCTCCAGAAGAACGCACTGCGACATGCAGAGCAGATGTCGGGAGGATTGCCAGGGCAAGACTCGGAAGTTTTCCGGGGCGGTGGAGCCTCGGCAGCGAAACCCAACCGCCGGATCACCTCGATCAATGAAGTCATTTTCGCGGCCCGAAATAAACACGCACCAGTTCGTTCGTTTCGCGTTCCGCAAAGTCGCAGAACAGTTCGTCGTCCAGCGAACACCTCGCTCGATCAATTTTTGCAAAGGGCCCGCTGTAATTGCCGGCTGTGTTTCGAGGATTTCTTGCCGATCTTATCGCAGAAATCGATCAGCTCGTGTCGCATTCGATACAGAGCGTCACCCCTTTCCTGGTGGTCTTCGAACGAAAGCTTCTTGGCCATCGCCTCTCTCCCCCCGTCGGAGCTGGTGGTCTATCGTTTCCTGCGGGCAGTATCTGGAGGTTGCGGACCGCTCTGCGCGGAATCTTGGCTCAGTCTCAGCACTTCGGGCCCCGGCGGCGAGTGGCTTTCGGCCCTTGGCTCGACGGCAGTGGGATTGGGTTGCGAAGCGATTCGACTCGCAGCAGGGCTTGGGTGCGGCCAGCCAGCGGTTTGTGCTGGATTGCATGCGGATCGTCGGACCGCCAATACCAGCCGTTCATCCCCAACCTGGCCGAATGGCTGGTCGACCAAGGCGAGCACATCGGTGAGGCTCTCAAGTTTCGCGGTCGTCATCGACGCCGCTTTTAAATGATTAGCGGGTTGAGGATTCCCGGTCTTGGAGGGCAGCCGCCGGTAGTGCTCGACTCGAAAATTGCCGCGGGCATGCGTGATACACTTGCGAGGTAAAACGTGAACCGCCGAGCGGCACGCCTGCGTGCCTTGCAACCACGGTGCCTAGCGAGATGAAATTCGAAGCCGATAGCCCTCGCGTTTTACTTTGGTTCCTCTTCGTTTCCGGGTATTTCATCCTGGCCGACATCGTGGGCGTCTACTCCGGAGAGTTTATCTGGTGGGTGAAGGGCTTCTTTCATTGAGCGAACCGCCGGCGACGTTTTCGAGCCACGCGGTGGAATACACAACGACCGACCTCAGCGAAATGCCCTGCCGTTCGAGGCATCGCCGAGGCAAGCGCGACAACGTCAGCCGGTTGCCCCCTGCCCTGCGTTCTCTCGTCGATCAGCCGGTGTCTCGCGCCTCTGCACGGAGCTCGGGCATGCGTCCAGAACGCCGCGAACGTGATCCGCGACTCACTTCGAACCTCAATCTTTTGGAAAGCCGACCAGCAGTCTCGGCTCGATCCAAACTTGGCGAGCGGGCACGCGGGGACGGTCAGTCACCGGAAGGGAGCTCGTGCTCAAATGAGAACGGAAGTCCCCAACGTAAACCCACGCGTCCGCAGCGGTTCTGGTGTCCGGTTACTCTTTGCCGCCGGAGACTCCCACCAAACCCTCGAACGAACTCGCCGTCAAGTCGAAACCGACGACTGCGAAGTGCCATCGTCCCGGCAGGAGCGAGCGAGTGGAGAGCCATTGTCCTCAATTGCTCCGAAACAATTGGGACAATTGTTCTACAAAGGGTATATCTCCGATCGTGCGTTTGAGCTTGCCGGTCAGTTCATTCGCGGCCGGCACCGGATCGGCGCAGTTGCCGACGCCGGGCATCCGAATCTTGCCCGACTGGAGCCAACGAACGAGCCGCCGCAGGTACATCGCGCGGTACGCCCCGCGGCCCGCAGGCATCGCCGAGGCTTCTTTGGGACGATCTGGGGAGCAAGTCGACCGGTGAGAGAGTGACGGGTGTACCGTCAGCTGTACCGGTGCAGAGAAAAGCAAGCGACGCGGACGGGACTCGAACCCGCAACCTCCGGATCGACAGTCCGGGGCTCTAACCAATTGAGCTACCGCGCCAGAATCGACGCTCGCTGCGACTTTAGTGAATGACCGACGAGCGATCAATGGCCGCCTCGGGCATTTTACCGAGGGGCCGGCGGCCGAAGCCGGAAGGGCTCTCAACCAACCGTTGAGAGTGCCGGATTATACGTTCCCCGCGGCACGCCGCAAGTCCGCCCTACCCGCTTTTTTTCTGAAATCACGCCGCTCGAGACGCTTCCGTGACCTAGATTTCGAACAGGCGGTCAAGCAAAGCGGTGGAACCGCTCCCCTTCGCCTTTTTCGTCGGCCATCCCCCGGTAGCTCGAACACTCAAAATCGAACGATTTCTGCGATGTTCACGAAACTTCAAACGTTCCTAGGACTTGGATTCCGGGATTGGTTCTCCGAGGCGCTCGACGAGCTGCTGCGGTATGTCGGCGACATGAATACCACGCAGTGGGGGATCCTCTCGGCCTGCGCCGTCGCTTTCGGCTTCTTCTGCATGCGGAGCCAGGACGTCCGCCGCTAAACCCGTGCGAACATCATCAGCGGGGTTCGCGATCGACTCGGCCCTGCCCGCGGGTTTCCTGTTCGCGAGTTGCGGACCGGCGGTTTTTCTGCCCGCTTTTTTCGAGACGTTTCGCGGCGGGGACGGGTGGCAAACTTTCCCGCCACTGCGGGCCTCGGTATCATGCGAGAGCGAGCGAAGCGTTCGCTTCGCTTTCCGGGTTCGTTCGCAGGGAGTTGGATCAGCTATGCCGCTGTTCGAAATCGAGACACAGGCTCACATCATCATCACCTGGGCGGAATCCGAAGAGGCCGCGCGGGCGGTGGCCGAGGAAGCTTTTCCAGACGACCCGGTGACCCGCTTGACCAAGCGGCCGCGGGATAGTTGGGTCATCAGCAAAGGGGCGTTGGGGTTGAGCACGCCCACGATCGATCCCTGCGGGGTGGCCCGGGACTGCCTGGCGAAGACGGCAGGAGACAAGGTCCACGCGATCCGCCTGTATCGGCAGGAGACCGGCGCCGACCTGGAGACGGCCCGCAAGGTGATCGAATCGAATATGGTGATGGGTTGGTAGCTACCGCTGCCGCCTCGTCGGGAGGGCGAACACACTGTTCGCTCTCCGCACTTTTCTGCTGATCTCCTGCCGGGTTTTTACCATGCCATCGTTGGGGCATCCCTTCCCTGAGGTCGCCCCGCCACGGCCCCGCTGCGCCGCCGCGGAGCGACGCCCCGCACGGCTTTCCTGGAGCGTCCGGCTGTGCGGGTTACCGTTGCTGCTGTTGGTGGTTGGCTGCGAGGGTTGTCGGACCGACACCGGCGAGGAACCGGACGGAGAGAACGGCTCGGGCGGAGTGGCGGAGGCTTTTACCGAGGAGTTATCGCGACCCATCCCCTCGGCCGAGCAAGAAGCGCAGTACGCGATCAAACCGGGCCATTGGTTCACCGCCACCAAGCCGCTGCGGGCGAATCGAGGGGATGAACGTGGTGAGCTCCGGGTCTCGACCGGTACGCTCCGCTTGCCCCGCGGTGGTCTCCCCGGCCCGTTGGAAGCGCGGCGCCCGGTCGTGTTGCCGGAAGGCCAGCTAAAACGGCTCGATTTTCGCTTGCTGGCCGCGATTCCCGAACAGCCCGACACGCGACTTGCCTACCTCCGCGATCCGTTCTTCTCGGATTCGGGGGGGCTCGCCTTTGACCGCGGCAAACGCGCCGTGCAAGCGATGCCGCCGGAAGAGTATTTCTTTTTGGTGTTGACCACGCGGCCCTCGGACTTTGTGTCATTGCAAGTGGCTGACTGGGTGTCTCCCCCGACCAATCAACTGGTCGAAGGAAGACGACGGAGTCACTACCGGGTTGTTTTTCCCGCAGGCGACAACGTGCTGCCGCTGCCTGAAACGCTGTTCGACTGGACCTCGACCGCTTTTTTGTTGTGGGACGATGTGAGTCCTGATCGGTTGACCCCGGCCCAGCAGCAAGCGATCGAGGATTGGGTGCACTGGGGCGGACGGGTGATCATCAACGGACCTGCCGCGGGCCAAGCGCTGGCGGGCTCGGAGTTGGCGGAGGTCATGCCGCTGCGGGTGGATCGGGCCACCGAGTTGGACGGATCGAGTTTGGCCGCGCTGCTGGAGGCCTGGTCGGTCCCCAAGGATGACACCACCGCCCCGCAGGTCGCCCTCGCCAATAGCGGCCAGAGTCGGGTCGCGGTCGACGGAGCGGTGCATCCGCAGGCGAAGGCGATCGGGGAGACGGCGGACTTGGTCCTGGAACGCCGGGTGGGGTTGGGGAACGTGGTGATGACCCGCTTCGACCTGACCTCGAAAATCTTGCTGAATTGGCGCTCTGTGCAGAGCTTTTACAACAATGCCTTGCTCCGACATCCGCCCCGGCAATTCATCGCGCGGCCCGAAGCCCCTTTGCGGATCCAGTATTTGGGGTTGGCTCCGCAGACGCGGGTGTCTCCTCTGCTGACGAGTTCGGTCCGTTTCTTTAATCGCGATGGCGTGCTGGCGGAGCCCGCCCAGGAAGGCATCCGCGAAGCGGAGGACGCCGCGCTGGCAACGGTCTCTGCGCCGGCAACGGGCGGGCCGGCAACGGGCGGGCCGGCAACGGGGACGGAGAAGGCAGCCGAGAAGCGGCGGGAGAACGCTTCCTCGGTAGCTCCCGCGACGAATCCGGTTCCGCTGACGGCCTGGCAGGTTCCGGGGACGTTGTCGCATCCGCTGAGCGGTGCAGCGGCCTGGACGGACCGGAGTGACACAGCCTTGGCGGTCCTGCAGATGTTGCGTGAAGAGGCCGGGATCGTGATCCCGCCCGCCAGTTTCGTCGCCCGCTCGTTGTTTTGGTATCTGCTGGTGTTGGTCCCGATCAACTTCCTGGTATTCCGACTGATCCGTCGTTTGGAATGGGCATGGATTGCGGTACCGTTGCTTTCGATCGGCGGAGCCATGTGGGTGGCCCGGGCGGCCCGTCTGGACATCGGCTTCGCGCGTGCGAACACGGAAATCGGTCTCTTGGAAATGCAACCCGGGTATGATCGCGGGCATCTGGCGAGTTACATCGCGCTGTATAACTCCCTGAGTAGCACCTACGAATTATCCTTCGACACGGGCGACGCGGCGGCGGCACCGGCCCGTGTCGTGCAAGCCGAGGAGACGGAGTCGAGCCCGATCTTTCGGTATGGCTTTGACCGCGGACCGTCGTTGAGTGGGGTCACGGTCGCTTCCAACCGGATGCGGCTGATGCATAGCGAGCAGGTCATTGAAGCGGCGGGGCCGATCAGCTTGAGCGAAGATGGCTCGCAGTTGGTCAATGCCTCCAGCCTGGCCCTGACCGATGCGCACGTGGTGATGAAGGACGACGCGGGGAAGGTGCAGGTGGCGATGGTGGGGCTGGTCGATCCGGGGGTGACTGTCGGTCTGCAGTTCGCATCGCAGGAGGGGATGCTGCCGGTTTCCGGGCTCCCCTTGCAGCTGGGAAGGCTGCTGTTTCGCATCGGCCAGGGCAGTTTGTTGCGGCCTGGTGAAGCGCGTTTGGTGGCGCGGGTGGAAGCCTGTCCCACGGCATTGACGATCACGCCCACGGCGCAGCAACAGCAGCGGGAAACCGTGCTGCTGGCGCACCTGCGGCACGCGCCGATCCCCGCCGCGGCGCCCGATCGCAGCCTGATCCCGTCGGCTCCCGCGGAGCCGCTGCTGGACGACTTTTCTCCTCTCGATAGCCTGGACGCCAGCGATGATTGAATTGCACGGATTCGGTAAGGACTACGGCGAGTTTACAGCGGTCGACTCGCTGGATCTGAAAATCGCGGAAGGCGAAACCTTTGGCTTCATCGGGCCGAACGGGGCGGGCAAGAGCACGACGATTCGCTTCCTGGCGACGCTGCTGAAACCGACGCGCGGGGGCGGGTCGGTGGCCGGCCACAGTGTCACCGGCGATCCGGTCGCGGTCCGCCAAGCGGTCGGTTACATGCCCGACAACTTCGGCGTGTACGATGGCATGCGCGTGTGGGAATTCCTCGATTTCTTCGCCGTGGCTTACCGGATTCCCCGCAGCCAGCGGCGGCAGATCATCGGCGAAGTCCTGGAATTGCTCGACTTGACCCACAAGGCGAACGATTTTGTCAACGGGCTCTCGCGGGGGATGAAACAACGGCTGTGCCTGGCCAAGACGCTGGTCCACGATCCCCCGGTGTTGATCTTGGACGAGCCGGCCAGCGGCCTCGATCCGCGTGCCCGTGTCGAGGTCAAAGCGCTCCTGAAAGAGCTGCGGAAGATGGGCAAGACGATCTTGATCAGCAGTCACATCCTGACCGAACTGGCCGACTGCTGCACCTCGATCGGGATCATCGAACGAGGGCAGTTGTTGATGCATGGTCCGATCGAGGAGGTTTACCGGAAGATCCGCCGCAACCGCATCGTGGAGATTCAATTCATTGCGAATGAAGAGGCCGGGCTCTCGATCTTGCGGAGCTCGTCCACGCTCCGCGGCTTGGAAATACTGCCAACCCGCATCATCGCCGAATTGGAGACCGATGATGTCGGGCTGGCGGAACTGCTGGAGCAATTGCTCCGCGAGGGCGTGCGGATGAAATCGTTCAACGACAAAGATCCGACGCTCGAGGACGTCTTCATGACGGTGACCAAAGGAGTGGTCGCGTAGCTGGAGCATGCCACTTTTCGATCCAATCCCGCGTTTCTCGGCTTTCTGACCAAGCTCAGCGGCTTGGCTAGAGTTGCGAGTAAGGCTTGGCCACGACGATCGCCTTATCGATATGGCTGACGGTCTGTTGGTACTTTGGTTGGCTGCTGAGGGTTTTCCAATCGGGGTGGGCGACAAACGCCTTCCAAGCGGCCTGCCGGGCGGCATCGTTTTCATAAACCGTCAGGTAGGTCAGGTTGGGACGTTGGGGCCCGATCAAGGCTTGCCCGAAGAAGACAGGACGGATCCCACAGTCGAGGAAGATTGGGACCTCGCCGCTGTTGAACATCTCGACTTTGACTTCGCCGCGTTGCTCGGTCGCGCTTTCGTAGGTTCGCAAT
>CAYNVI010000083.1:0-12154 GCA_964400585.1 uncultured Pirellulaceae bacterium
GAAACCGAGCACCTCTTTTTCGTACTGCAGCTTCTCCCGCTCGGGCCATTCTTCCAGATCGGGCAGCGGCACCGTCGTTTCGGCGACAGCTTCTTCGGTCGCCTCCTCCAGTTCTCCAAAGAGACTCGCCTGACCGCTCTTCTTGTCGGCCAGGACCGCCGCGCCACTCTGCATCGCCCGCTCGATCAAGGCGACCAACTGGGTCCGTTTGGCACCGAAGCTATCCATCGCGCCGGCCTTGATCAAGGTTTCGATCGCCGACTTGTTACAGGCGGCCGGGTCGACCCGCTCGCAGAAATCGAACAGGTCGGCAAACCGCCCCGCCCGGTTCCGCTCGGCTTCGATCGCTTCGGCGGTTCCCCCGCCACAGCCTTTGATCGCCGACAACGCAAAAAAGATCTTGCCCTCCCCGACCGAGAATTTCGCATTCGAATGATTGACATCGGGATGCTCGATCTCGATCCCCATCCGGTCGCAGTCCTCCATGTGCTCGACCATCGCATCCTTGCGTTTGAAATTCCGCGAGGAGATATCGCTGTCCAGCAACGCCGCCATGAACTCGACTTGATGGTGCGCCTTCAAGTAGGCGGTTTGATAAGCGACCAGCGCGTAAGCGGTACTGTGCGATTTATTGAACCCGTAGCCGGCAAACTTTTCGATCAGGTTCCAGATCTCTTCGGCATCTTTCTTGGCCAGGCCCGCTTCGCACGACCCCTCGATGAACTGTTCGCGGTTGGCATTGATCAGGTCCTGTTTCTTCTTACTGATCGCCTTAATGCAGGTATACGCCTTGGCCAAGGGGATGCCGCCCAGGCGGTTCAGGATCCGCATCACCTGCTCCTGGTAGACCATCACCGAATTCGTTTCGGCGAGGATCTCTTCCAGGACCGGGTGCTTGTACTCCGGCTCGCGACGCCCATGTTTGACGTCGACATACATATCGACCATGCCTCCTTCCAGCGGCCCCGGTCGATAGAGCGCGGCGGTGGCGATGATGTCGTGGAAGTGCGTCGGCTTCATCCGCTGCAGCAGATCTCGAATCCCGCCCGATTCGAGCTGGAAAACCCCTTTGGTTTCGCCGCGTTGCAGCAAGGCGTAACTTTCCCGGTCATCGAGCGGGAATTTCAGCGGGTCGATCTTTTCGCCCGTCGTCTCCTCGACCAGCGACACGGCCCGGCTGAGGATCGTCAGGTTCCGCAAGCCGAGGAAGTCCATCTTCAGCAGCCCGGCCTCTTCGACCTCTTTCATCGCCCACTGCGTGATCACGTCCTGCTTGCCCGGGACCCGTCCCAGCGGCACGTATTCGGTCAGCGGTTGATCGGCGATCACCACCGCCGCGGCATGCGTCCCGATGTTGCGAGCCAGCCCTTCGATCCGCATCGCCAGCTCGAGCATCTCGCGGATCTCGGGATCGTTCTCGTAGGTCAGCCGCAGATCATCGCTCTTTTCGAGCGCTTTGGAGATCGTGATCTTCAGTTCGTCGGGAACCATCTCGGTGATCTGGTTGACCCGCATCAAGGGGATCCCCAGGGCCCGCCCGACATCCTTGATCGCCGCCCGCGCCGCCAGCGTGCCAAAAGTGCCGATCTGGCAGACGTTCTCGCTGCCGTAACGCTGCTTGACGTACTGGATGACCTCGCCGCGGCGATCCCGTTCGAAGTCGATATCGATATCGGGAGGTTCCAGCCGGCTTTCGTCCAGGAAGCGTTCAAACAGGAGGTCGTATTCGAGCGGACAAACATGCGACATGTAGAGCGCGTAGCAGACCAGTGCCCCCACGCCGCTGCCGCGGGCGGTCGCCCAGATCCCGCGGTCCCGCGCGACTTTCACGAAATCCCAGACGATCAAAAAGTAGGTCGGAAAGCCGAGCTTTTCGATCACGCCCAACTCGCGGTCGAGACGCGCCAGGACCTCCTGACTAAGCTGATCGCCGTCCCAGCGGGCGGGAAAATCGCGATAGCGGTCACGCAGCCCTTCCAGGCAGAGTTGCCGCAGGTAGTCGAGCGGCTGCAGTTCGTCGGGACATTCGAATTTCGGAAAGAAGTGCTTGTTCAGTTCCAGATCGATGTCGACCGAATCGGCGATCTCCTGGCTGCGGGCGACGGCATCTTCCAACCCTGGGAATTTTTCGTACATCTGCTCCGGGCTGCGGAGGAAGTACTGGTTGCCGTCCATCCGCATCCGCGACTGGTCGGTGCGGAAGCGCCCCGTATTGATGCACAGCATCACATCCTGGGCCTCGGCGTCTTCGGGATCGACGTAATGCGTGTCGCTGGTGGTCACCAGCGGCAACCCCATCCGCTGGGCCAGATCGACCGCGCCTTCCAATTGCAGCCGCTGGATGTCGACCCCGTTGTTCATCACCTCGATGAAGTAGCGATCGCCGAACACGTTGTGGAACCAGTGAGCGATCTGCGTCGCTTCCTCCATCGCCTCGGCGGTGTCGGTCCCCCGGATCACCGCCCGGCTGAATTCGCTGCTGACGCATCCCGACAAGCAGACGATCCCTTCCTGGTGCGCCTGCAGCAATTCTTTGTCGATCCGCGGCTTGAAGTAAAAGCCCTCGAGGCTGGCAGCCGCAGCCATTTTGATCAGATTGCGAAACCCGGTGCGGTTCTGGGCCAACAGCGTCAGGTGATAACTCGCATCCTTGCTGCTGCCGGCGCCGCCCTTCTCGAAACGGCTCCCGGGGGCGATGTACGCCTCGTAGCCGATGATCGGATTGATCCCGGCCCCTTTCGCTTTCTTGTAGAATTCGAGCGCCCCGTGCAGGTTCCCGTGGTCGGTCAAGGCCAACGCATTCATGCCGTGATCGACGCACCGGTTCACCAGCTTGCCGATGTCCCCGGCGCCATCCAACAGGCTGTAGTGGCTGTGGCAATGCAAGTGGACAAAGGGTCGCGTCTCCATCAATAACTCCTTGAGATGCTCTCGAGCCTCCGCGGGGGCCGCGGGGCAATGGCTGGTCTGCGGCCCGGCTGGGCGGGCCCCGCGCTGCTTCACGATCGGCGGACGACGGAACGAAACAGCGGACGAACTGACAAACAGGCTGACGCAGCGGGCGAACCGTCCCGGCAGCAGTCCGCCAAACCGCCCGGCGATGCCCCGCTTTCGACCGCTGCCCCCCCTTGCCGGCCGGACGCCTCCTCCCGGCGCTCGGCCTTACTGGGGATTGGCGACGTGACGGACCAACGTCGCCAAACGGGCCTGCACATCGAGCAACCGCTGCCAGGTCGCAAAATCGATCACCACACGCTGGTTCGATTCACTGATCTCGGCACTCTCGATCAGCTGGTGCAGCCGGTGCTGCAGGTACTCCAAGATTTCGCACATTTGAGCCGCCTGTCCGGGTGACAGCTGATCGGGGACCTGAGGCGGTTCGATCAAACCCATCAGACTGGGGAGTTGCGGCGGCGAACCATCCCCCAGCTCGAAATCATCCCCCAACGAGCCTTCCATCGAAGTCACGTCGCGCGACAAGGTGGCGTGGTCGTCACTGTTGCGTCCCCCCATCCGCGCCATCCGCTCGGCGATCTGACTTTCCGTGCCGACCAATAACAGACTGCGACCGATCGAAATCAAATCGCCGTACCGCAAGATCCGCAGTTGGGTTTCCTGGCCATTGACCTTCGTCCCGTTGGTGCTGTCCAAATCGGTCAGGACCAGACGATCGTTGTCACGCTGCACCTTGAGATGGCAGCGGCTGATCCGCTCGTCGTTCAGCTGGATGGAGTTTCCTTCCTCGCGGCCCACGGTCAACGGCGGCGTCAATTCGCGGAAAACCTTGCCGCGATCGGCGCCGTGGAGGATGGTGATGGTCACGTCGCCCATGGAGTGGACCTGTTCGGTTCGCGCCGACCACCGGCAAGACGATGCCAGAAGCGATCAGATGAGGGAAAGCCTTTTCGAAGCCCTTATTTTGGGCCGTCGCTGTGAGGCAAGCAACGGTGTGGCGAGGCGATTCGCCAAGATTACCTAAAGGACCTGACAAATGAAGCACTTCAGGTAGTCGGTCTCCGGACAGGCCACCCGCATGGCGTGATCGGGCGACGCCGAGCGGGTCTCCAGGATCACCAGGTCGCGACCGGCCCGCCGGCCGACATCGGCCAGCATGTTCAGGAAATCGGAACGGCTGACACTCCCCGAGCAACTGCAGGTCACCAACACCCCCTCGGGAGGCAGCAGGTCAATCGCCAACCGATTCAGTTTGCCGTAAGCCCGCAGGGCCGCAGAAACCTGCTTGCGCGTGCCGGCAAACCGAGGGGGATCGAGCACCACCGCATCGAACCGCCCCGCCGCGGCGCCCTGCAAGTAATCGAAGCAATCGGCCTGGACAAATTCCATCCCCCCCACCGCATTGGCCTGCTGGTTGGCCCGAGCCACGGCCAACGCCCGTTCGCTGCTGTCGACCCCGACCACCGACGCGGCACCGCGATGGGCGGCCACCATCCCAAACCCGCCGGTATAGCAGCAGATGTCGAGCAGATTCCGACCTTTCAAATACTTGGCCGCCGCCGCGTGGTTTTCTCGTTGGTCGAGGTAGCCGCCGGTCTTTTGCCCCGCCCCCAGATCGACCTGCCAGCGGAGTTCATTCTGCGCGTAGACGAGATTCCCGCTCGGCTCGACACCGCGGACCAAGCCGTTGACCGGTTCCAAGCCTTCCTTCTTGGCGGTTTTCGCGTCGGTGCGGACATAGATCCCGGTCGGCCGCAAGCGATGCTCCAAATGATCCAGCAGCATCTCCAAGCGGGCCGCGATCACGCCGGCCGCCAACTGCACGACCAGGTAGTCCGCATACTTGTCGACGATCAACCCGCTCAGCCCATCGCTTTCGCTGAAGATCAGCCGAGCCGCCGAGAAATCTTGGTTCACGCCCCGCTCCGTCTCCGCGGCGGGCGAAGCGGGCGCTTCGCCCCAGACGACCGCGGCATCGTCGACCATCCCCGCCAAAATGCGGCGGCGGATCGCTTCGTCGATGCGACGGCCGAAAAAGGCGGGATCGAGCGATTCTCCCTGCTGCCACGAATAGAGCCGCACCCGTAAACGACTCGCCGGATTCACCAGTCCGCGAGCCAACCAGGTGCCGTCGTGCTGGACCAGGTCCACCTCCTGACCGACCTCCCAGGGGGCAGCGGTCTCGGTCAGCGACTGGACATGGACCCAGGGGTGGCGTGCCAAAAAGGGAAACTGGCGAGAGGGTTTGACGACAACATGGGGAAACGCATTCACCGGGGAACCACGGGGGAGGGCGGGTCGGACAAAACGGGAAGGCCCACGGGACAGCACGGCCCAGCGGCCCAGGCCCGTAGGAGCCGCAATATCGCCGACCGGACCGCCGGCAGCCAGGGCCTAGCTGGCCAGCGCCACATTTCCTGAGCGGATCGGCGCGAGCGCCCGCCCTTTCCGCAACCAGCCGGCGGCTGGACCCGAAATCGCGCAAAGGACCGATCAGCCCCACCTCACCCCCGGCAACCCCGCCTCGGCTTGCATTACACTGATAGTCGATCCGGAAAGTCGATCATCGGCCGCCAAGCGGCTCCTGCTGTTCCCCTCCACAAGTGTGTGATGACGCGTCTTTTAACCCTCTTGCTCGGCCTGCTGTTGGGTCTCGCGACCCCAGGGCCCACGCGAGCGACCGCGGACCCGCCCGAATCGGCTTTGACTGCGCCGACCACTGCGGGAACGTCCCGCGCCGCTTCCCAAGCCGTCCCGGTCCCTGCAGTCCCGCAGCTCCCCAACCTCCATCGCCTCCCGGGGGACCTCCTTTCCGGAGGCCTGCCCGCCGACGAAGCGGCCTTTCGCGAATTGCAACAATTGGGGGTCAAGACAGTGATCAGCGTCGACGGCGCACCGCCGGACGTCTCGCTGGCGGAACGATTTGGCATGCGTTACGTCCATCTGCCGATCGGTTACGACGGAGTCCCGCCGCGCCGGGCGCGGGAATTGGCGCAGGCGGTTACCACGCTGCCGCGGCCGATCTATTTCCACTGCCACCATGGAAAGCACCGCAGCCCCGCCGCGGCGGTCGTCGCCTGCATCGCCACCGGAAGCGTCGCTCCCGCAGCGGCGCAAGCGACCCTCGAGCAGATGGGGACCGACCCGCACTATGTCGGCCTCTACCAGGCGGCCCGCCGCGCCGAGCCCCTTCCCTCCGACGAGCAGGCCGAGAAAACCTTCACGCTGCCATCGCGCGTGGCTCCGCCTCCTTTGGTCGAGGTCATGCTGGAAATCGAACGGCTTCGCGACCGCTTGGCGCACCAGTTGGCTCGCTGGGAGCGTGACGCCTCGCGCGGCCAGCCGAACCGCAAGGACGCGCCGCGCGACGGTTCGCGGTTGGCACTGCTGCTCCAAGAACAATTGGTCGAAATGCAACGCCTGCAGACCTCCTCGTTCGCATCTTCTGCAGAAGCCCCCGGCGGGGAGGAGCTGCTCACCCAAAGCATCCAGCACGCCGCGGCCCTGAAAACCGCTTGGCAGAAGGCGGCGCCCGCCGGCCCGACCAAGCAACTCCGCTCGGCCTGGCAACGGGTGCAGCACGACTGCCGAGCCTGCCACCGCCGATTTCGCGATCCGCCCCCCTAGCTTTCTCCCCGTAGCCTCCTCGCTTTGACGCTGCTCCGCATTCCCCCTCTTCCCCTCCACAGCCATGCCCTCCCAGACGCACGCCCTTGAGAGCCTCGCCGGAAAACTCCTCGCCCGCCCCCTCACCTCGGCTGAGCGGGCCGCGGCGGAACGATCGGAGCCGCGGCGCCGCCGTCGGTTTGGTTTCCGGAGAGGCGCAGCCTTGAGGGCTCGCCCCGCGCCCTTCAGGCCGCACATCGCTCATTCGAGGCGTGACCGATCAGGTCTCCTCGGGACGCTCGCGCGGGGGGCGCTGCTGGGGTTGGCGGTTTGCGGCGGAGGATTCTTTGCGCGGGCGGTTCCCGCCGCGGAACCCTCGGCGTTGCAACAGCTCGACTACGGTGACAGCGAGCGCACGTCCTTTGTCGGCGTCGGGCTTTGGGCCTGGCCGATGCCACTCGATTGGGATCGCGACGGTGACCTCGACCTCATCGTCTCCTGCCCCGACGTGCCGTTCCGAGGAACCTACGTTTTCGAGAATCCAGGTGGCGAAAAGCTTCCCCGCTTTCGCCCCCCGGTCCGCGTCGGCCCCCCCTTGCCCAACGCCACGCTCTCCTACGTGGAAGGCGAACCGCGCGTCTTGACCCCCGGCTTCGAATCCGTCGACTTTCGCGAGACCGGCTTTACGAAGAAAGAAAAGATCTATCCGCGGACCAACATCCACGGCCAACGCGTGCGGGCAAATCAGTGGCGGTACGTCGACTTCGACGGGGATCGAAGGCTCGATCTGGTCGTGGGGGTCGGCGACTGGACCGATTACGGCTGGGACAATGCCTACGACGCCCAAGGAACATGGACCAACGGGCCGCTGCATGGCTACGTCTACTGGCTGCGCAACGAAGGGACCAACGACCAGCCCGAGTATGCCGATCCGGTCCGCGTCGAAGCCGCCGGCCAACCGGTCGACGTCTATGGGATGCCTTCCCCCAATTTCGCCGACTTCGATGGCGACGGCGACCTCGACTTGATCTGCGGTGAATTCCTCGACAGCTTTCAATACTTTGAAAATATCGGTTCCGCCACCGCGCCTCGCTATCGTGCCCCGGAGCGTCTGCAACACAACGGTCAGCCGCTGGTGATGAACCTGCAGATGATCGTTCCCTCGGCGATCGACTGGGACGACGACGGCGATGTCGACCTGATCTGCGGCGACGAAGATGGACGCGTCGCTTTGATCGAACACCGCGGCGTCGTCGAAGAGGGCGTGCCCGCTTTCCTCCCCCCGCAGTACTTCCGCCAACAGGCCGAACACCTGAAGTTCGGCGCCTTGGTCACCCCGGTCGGTTTTGACTGGGACGCCGATGGGGACGAAGACTTGATCGCCGGCAATTCGGCGGGCCATATCGCTTTCATCGAAAACCTTGACGGCGGCGATCCGCCGCGGTGGGCCGAACCGCAACTGCTGCAGGCGGGCGGCGAGACGCTGCGGGTTCAAGCGGGCCCGCACGGATCGATCCAGGGGCCTGCCGAGGCAAAGTGGGGGTACACGACGCTGGATGTCGCCGACTGGGACCACGACGGGCTTCCCGATCTGATCGTCAATTCGATCTGGGGCAAGGTCCAGTGGGATCGCAACGTGGGAACCGCCAGCGATCCGCAGCTCGCTGCCGCCCAGCCGGTGCGGATCGAATGGCCCGCCGGAACCACGCCTCGCTATCCTGCCTGGAACTGGTGGAAACCCGCACCCGGCGAATTCGTCACCCAGTGGCGGACCACGCCGGTGGTGATCGACCTGGACGAAGACGGAGACCTCGATCTGGTGATGCTCGATCACGAAGGTTACTTGGCCTTCTTTGAACGCCAAGCCGACGGGGACCGCTGGGTCTTACGCCCCGGACAACGGATCTTTCAGGATCCGGACGGCAATCCCTTGCGACTGAACGACGGCGTCGCCGGACGGAGTGGCCGCCGCAAACTCTGCTTGGCCGACTGGGATGGGGACGGCCGGGTCGATCTATTGGTCAACAGCAAGAGCATCGACTGGTTCCGCAATGTCTCCAGCGACGACCAGCCCTGGACGTTCGCCCCGCAAGGAGCGGTCGATCCCGCCATCCTCGCCGGCCACACGACCAGCCCGACGGTCGTCGACTGGAACGAGGATGGCCAGCCCGACCTGGTCATCGGTGCCGAGGATGGACACTTCTACTACTTGCGGAATCCGCACTGACATTTTTGTTAGCGGGCGGCGAAGGCGGGCGTTACCGCCCGGGAGGCGTGCGGATCACCAGGTTGCGAATCTCGGTCATCTCTTCCATCGCGAAGCGGACCCCTTCGCGCCCCAAACCGCTCGCCTTGACCCCGCCGTAGGGCATATGATCGACGCGCCACGAGGGGACCTCGCCGATCATCACGCCCCCGACTTCGAGCTCATCCCAGGCCTGCTGCATGTGATACAGGTCGCGAGTAAACACGCCTGCTTGCAAGCCGAACCGGCTGTCGTTGGCGATCGCAATCGCGTCGGAAAAGTTCGCAAAAGGGCGGAGCAGGGCAACCGGCCCAAACGCTTCCTCGCAGGACACCGGTTGGTCGTCAGGCACGCCTTCCAACAGCGTCGCTTCCAGCAGGGCGCCGTCGCGGCGTCCGCCGCACAGGACCTTTGCCCCCGCGGCCCGGGCATCCTCGATCCAGCCCTCCAGACGCACTGCCTCGTCGACCGAGATCAGCGGGCCGAGGAAGGTTTCCTCGTCACCAGGGTCGCCGGCAACCAACTCCGCCGTCGCCTCCACCAACCGCCGCTTCACCTCGTCGTAGATCGCTTCGTGGATCAGGATCCGCTGGACGCTGATGCAGCTTTGGCCCGACTGGTAGAAGGCCCCCACGATCAGACGCTGGACCGCATCTTCCAGGTCAGCATCCTGGTCGATGATGCATGCCGCATTGCCGCCCAGTTCCAGCGTGACTTTCTTTCGCCCCGCCCGCCGCTTCAACTCCCAGCCGACCTCGGGGCTGCCGGTGAAGCTGAGGAACTTCAAACGCTCGTCGGTGGTAAACCGATCGGCCGCCTCGCGGCGACAAGGAAGGATCGAAAAGGCTCCTGCCGGCAGCTCGGTTTCGGCGAGGACCTGGCCGATCAAGATCGCTCCGACCGGCGTCCGGCTGGCTGGTTTGAGGACAAAAGGACAACCGGCCGCGATCGCCGGCGCGATCTTGTGCGCGGCAAGGTTCAACGGAAAGTTGAACGGCGAGATGAACGAACAGGGACCGATCGGCACCCGTTGGTACATTCCGCGGTAGCCGCGGGCCCGCGGGGAAACCTCCAGGTTCATCACCTCGCCGCCCAGCCGGACCGACTCTTCCGCCGCGATGCGAAACGTGTCGATCAAACGCGTCACTTCGCCACGGGCGTCTCGGATCGGCTTGCCCGCTTCCAGACAGAGCGCTTCGGCTAGCTCGTCAAAGCGTTCCCGGAAGCGGTCGACGCAGTGCTGTAAGACCGCTTGCCGCGCGTCGGCAGGCATCCGCCGCATCGCGGGAGCCGCGGCCTCTGCCGCCGCGATCGCGCGATCGATCGCGGCGTCGTCGGCCAGCGGCACACGATAGAAGACCTCGTCGCGATACTTGTCCCGAACCTCCAGGTCCTGGTTAGGAGTTTGCGGCTGACCGGCCAAATAAAACGGCAGGATGGAAACCATCGCGATGCTCCTCATCAGGGTGTTTCCCAATCGAAACGGAATCGATTGGATCGGTTGCCTGCTCATCGGCAGGACGAGCGCGAATCCCGCGGCCGCTTCAATCACGGACGGAACCCGTTGTTTCCTCCCGCAGCACCGCCACCAACCCCGCTTGGCTGCCGACCGTGCGCAGCGTCTGGCGCTGTCAGGACGCCCCGGTCCCCTCCCGGAGGATCGCGCGTTCATCGATATCGAAACAGGAGGAATGCAGGGGATGCGCCAATTCCGGACCGCCGCAGGTCCCCAGCCGAAACATCGCCCCGGGGAGCTCCTGCAGGTAGAACGCGAAGTCCTCGGCTCCCATGCTCGGCAACAAGATTTCCGCGGTCTGTTCGATCGCCGGAAGGCCGCTGGCCGCGGCCCGGAGACAATGCACCAGGCTGGCATCGTTGCTCACCGCCGGCGTGTAGTTTTCGAAGTGGAGCGTGAAGCGGACGCCGTGAAGCGTTTCCGCCGTGCGGGCTACCCGGTGCATGATTTCGATCGCCGCTTCCCGGCTTTCCGGTGCGGTGGTACGAAGCGTCCCCGCCAGGGAGGCAGCGTCAGAGATTGCGTTCGCCGCATCCCCGCCATGGAGGCGGCCGACGCTCAGCGCAGGAGCCATTCGCACATCGATGCCGCGGGCCACTTGCCGATACGCTTGATCGATCCAATAGGCTCCCGCCGCGATCGGATCGGCAGCCAGATGTGGCCGAGCCCCATGCCCGGCGCGGCCTTCGATCGTGGCCGAGAAAACATCGCAACCGGCGGTCAAGACGCCTTCGCGGAGCCCGATCGTGCCGACCGCCAGCGAGGGATCGACATGGACCGAGAGGATCGCCCCCAACGGTTCGATGGCCCCCGAGGCGATCAGATGCCGCGCTCCGTCGCTGGTCTCATCGGCCGCCAGCCGGGGTTCCAGCCCCCCGCGTTCCGCCGCTTCCGCCAGGTAGGCGGTCGTCTCAAACTCGGCGTTGGAAAGTTCAGGGCAATGGTGAAGATGCCGGCGGATCTGGACGAGGTCGGGGAGGATCCGCTGGGTCTCCCGCGCGAGCTGCTCCTGCCAAGGCATGGCGGTCGACTCGAGGCGCTGGGTCGAAATGATCCACTCCCTCCACATCCCAGAAGGCATCGGTCAAAACCGTCCGGCCCCCGGCGGCCGCCTCTCGGCCGCGCGACGCCGGTTACCGGCAACTGTTTGCAGGCGATGCAACCATCATGCCGCTGTTTGCCCAGCTTGGCAGCTTTTCATAAGGCGAGCTTCCCAGTGTCGTGGCTCGCGGGCCCTCCCTCGCCCTGACTGTTACACACATCTCTGATGAGGCTGTTCTTTTTGGTCCCCTCTCCCCCGAAAAGGCGGCGCTCGGAGTGTTCTAGTTTGACAGGCAATGTTCGCCGCCTTTTTGGGGGAGAGGGAGCAAGAGTCGGCAAGGCCGACTTGTGTGGAACAGTGAGCCCTCGCCGAGGCTCGGCATGGAAAACGCCGCGCTATCCGAGCTCATCGATGGGTCGACACCAATGCTTAATAGGGCAGCTCACGGACGAACAGGTTTTTGAAAAAGAGCTCGCTGCCGTGATGTTGCAGCTCGATCTGATCGGCCCGCGGGATCGGCGCTCGCCCCGACTTGTCCCAGTAGTTCTCCAGCTTGACCCGATCGACAATCCGTTTGCCGTTCAGCCAGATCGAAACCTTCTCGCCGACCATCCGGATCAAGAAGGTGTTCCACTCGCCCGGCCGTTTGTCGGCCAAGGTCAGCGGCATATTTCGCCACCGACGATTATTCCACAGCCCCCCGGAACCGAGGTTGCGGCCGTTTCGGTAGGAGGCGACCCATTGCTCGGGGGTCGTCAACGCGTCGGCCCCGGCTGGCACGCGCGGGTCC
>CAYNVI010000084.1:0-12106 GCA_964400585.1 uncultured Pirellulaceae bacterium
AGGCGTCCGCTTGGAGATGCAGATCGAGGGCAACCGGATGAACGCGCGACTGGTCACCGAGACCGAAGCGGCGCGCGGCGTGCTGCGGGATCAGCTGGGTGATCTCCGTCAACGGCTCAGCGAGCAAGGGATCCAGGTCGAGCGGATCGAGGTGCAGGTCGAATCCGACGCCGCGGGACACCAGGACAGCAGCTTCCGGGAGACGCCCGGCGAGCGTTTTGGTGCGGCCCCTCGCCGGGAGACGCCACCGCGTGAGTCGCGTGAAGCGGGGGCGCGAAGTGGGCAGGGGGACGCCGAGCGACCGCCGGTCGACCGTTCGCTCGCCGCAGCGGTGGCCCGCCCCGGCGTCGACCTCCGCTTCTGAGCATCCCTCCAGCTGGGCTGGACGCGTCCTGCCGGCTCCGCATGGCGGGGCCGAGCGGCCGGGGGCAGCCGAGGGAGCGAGCGAAATTGACGTAGCTCGCTGGTTCGGGAAAGGAGTAGGCTCGCGCGCTGCGGTGCCCGCGAGCCTGCCTGAAGCGTCGCGCCTCACCGCCCGGACGACGCCCCTTTCGCAGCGGGCGGCCGTCTGGCAGACGGAGCCCGTATGAGCGGACGCACCGTTGAGACCGTATCCTCCGTTGATGAAGGGAAGCAGCTGATGTCCGCGATCAATCCGTCGGGTTCGGTGGCCCAGAGTGCCGAGAGCAGCGCAGCGGCCGGCCAGAATGCCGGTTTCAACGAGCTCGATATGGACAACTTCTTACAGCTGTTGATCACCGAAATGCAGAACCAGGATCCGCTCGATCCGATGGACAACAGCGAAATGCTGCAGCAGATCGGGCAGATTCGCGAAATCGGCTCGACCGACAAGCTGAGCAATACCTTGACCGACTTTGCCACGACCCAGGACTTGGTGACCGCCAGCGGCTTGATCGGCAAGAACATCCAGGCCTTGTCGGACACCGCCAGCGAGGTGGAAGGGACGGTCGATCGGGTGACCGTGGAAAAGGGGGAGGATAATACGACCCGGAAAGTCAAAGTTCATGTCGGGGAAGCGACGATAGATATACGGAATATCCGTGAAATTCTGACGCAGTAAGGGGTTCGCCGCACCGACGGTGGGCGGGGCCCTGACTTCCCCCCGCTTGAAGGATTGTTTGCATGGGACTCGCTTCGGCCCTCTCGACTGCGCTGACCGGAATGGGCGCGGCCGAGACGCAGATCGATGTGATCGGCAATAACCTGGCCAACTCACAGACCGTCGGCTTCAAAGAATCTCGGGTCGTGCATTCGACGCAGTTCCTGCAGACGCTTTCGCTGGGAGCGGCTCCCTCGGGCGACAACGGCGGGACGAACCCGCGGCAGGTCGGTCTGGGCGTGCAGGTGGCCGAGATCGCCTCCAATTTTGGCCAGGGCACTATCGAGACCAGCAGTACCCCTTCGGATTTGGCGATCCAGGGGGACGGCTTCTTCATGGTCGAAGGGGGCTCCGGCGAACGGCTCTACACCCGCAACGGGATTTTTAAACTGAACGCCGATGCGGAACTGGTCAACGCGACCGGGCAGCGACTGATGGGTTTCGGCGTCGACGACTTGTTCCGCTTGAACGAGACCAAGCTGACGCCCTTGAAGATCCCGTTGGGGACCGAGAGCGTCGCCAAGGCGACCGAGAATGTCAACTTCGAAGGGACGCTGACGCCGCAAGGCGAGATCGCTTCGGCCGCCCAGGTCATCCAGAGCCAGGTTTTGGGCGATGGGATCGTGCCGCGGCCCGGCGCCGATGCCGCCACCCTGACGACCGCCCCGGCCGCGAACGGCAGTGCCGTCGGCGTCAGTACCGCCGGGACGGGAACGCTGGCCGCCGGCGATTACTCCTACCGGGTTGCGCTGGTCGATGGGGCGGGGAACGAATCGAACTTCAGCAACCCGATCGCCACGACCGTAGGGGCCAACGGCCGGGTCGAACTGAGCAGTCTGCCGGTCGATTCGGCCGGGCGGGACTACCCGACGGTCAACGTCTACCGGACCGATACCGACGGCAACGATCCGTTCTTTCTCGGCTCGGCGGCGGCCGGAGGAAACTTCGTCGACGACGGGACGACGCCGCTCGATCCGGCCCGGCCGATCGATGCCGACTCGCTCACCGGCAACTACACGTACATGGTGACCTATCACAAGGCAGGGCAGGAGGAGAGCCGTCCCAGCCCTGCGCTGGGGCCGCGGAACGTCGTCAATGGGCGGGTGACCTTAAGCGATTTCCCGACGCCTCCGACGCCTCCGGTCAACGGCGGTTTCCCCGCTTACGATGAAGTCCGCATCTATCGCAACCTGGCGGGCGATCAGAACAACTTTTATCTGGTTGACACCGTGGCGCCCGGGGAGACCTACACCGACAGCAAGACCGATGCGGAGATTTCCGACCTCACCACGACCGGCAACAAACTGCTCGATTTCGACGGCCCGACGATCGACAGCAACACGTTGTTGACCAATGTCGTCAAGCGTGACGGCACGACCTACCAGCAGCTGTTCAAAGAAGGGACGCTCAGCTATCACGGTCGCAAAGGGGGCCGCAGCCTCGGGGAAAGCTCGATGGAGGTGACCGGCACGACGACCGTCCAAGAATTGCTCGACTTTGTCGAAGCGGCTTCGGGGATCGTGGCCTCGCAGGTCGATGCGCAAACCCCGATCCCCGCTTCCGAGAACAACATCCAGGGCGAGTCGGGCGCACTCGTCCCGGGCGGCATCATCCAGGATGGAGCCCTCCGGTTCGTCTCCAATACGGGAGAGCTCAATGCCCTCGATATCGACCTGACCGCGTTTCGCTTGAAAGAGGCCGACGGCAACATTTCGGTTCCCAACCTCGCCTTCGGCACCGTCCAGGAAGCGAGCGGCGAAAGTGCTGCCAGCGATTTCATCGTCTACGATACGCTCGGCAAACCGATCAATGTGCGGGTGACCGCCACCTTGGAAGAGACGAGTGACGAGAAGACGGTCTACCGTTGGTACGCGGACAGTACCGACAACCTTTCTTTGAACAGGGATGAGATCGGGGTCGGAACCGGGTTGATCACGTTCGATGGCAACGGGAACTTCGTGTCGACGACGAACAATCGCGTGAATATCAATCGGCAGGGCGTCCCCAGCGTCTCGCCCCTGCAGTTCGATCTCGATTTCTCCGCCGTCTCGGGCCTGGCGACCGAAGAAGCCTCCCTGGCGGCGACCCGTCAGGATGGCTCCGAGCCAGGCGTGCTGAACAGCTTCGTGGTCGGCGAAGATGGGGGGATTCGCGGGGTCTTCAGCAACGGGATCACGCGTGACCTGGGGCAAGTCCGCTTGGCGCGGTTTGCCAACCCCGTCGGCCTGGAAGAACGGGGCCAGAACCTCTATGCCCAAGGGATCAACACCGGCTTGCCGATCGAAGGCGGGCCGGGCGAGAACGGGATCGGTTCGGTGATCGGCGGGGCCTTGGAATTGAGCAACACCGATATCGGCAAGGACCTCGTCGACCTCGTGTTGGCGAGTACGCAGTACCGCGGGAACAGCCGGGTGATCACCGCCAGTCAGCAATTGCTCGATGAACTGCTGAACCTCTCGCGGTAGCGGCGCGTGCGGCGGCCCGCAGTGCCGTCCGCCGCCATGCGGCCTCGCGGGCGGTCGCGGGTAGCTGTCGGAGGCGGTGGTGACAGAGGGCCGCGTCCCGGGCCGCCCCGCCGAGAAAATCGGTGGTTGCCTGTCTCGGCCGTGCGGGCGTGATATGCTGGTGGGTCGAATGTCTCCAGCGGGCATTCTCCCCCAAGTCTCCCTCGGCCTGTGCCTGCTCGATCGCCGCAGTGGCGTAGCGACCTGGGGTCGAGGTTGATCCTCTCCCGGTCGAGCCGCCATGAAGCTGTTTTCCGCATCGCCGCGCTGCCAGGTTGTCCCTCTGCCCGATCAGCAGGTTGCGATCGGGATCGGGGGCCGCGAACGCCTCCGCTGGCACGCCGGGGACGATTCGCCGCGTCCCTTCTTCTTTCCGCTGATCGGACCGTCCGGGCTGCCGTTGACGCGGATGGGACACCCCGGGGCTCCCAACCACGACCACCACCGTTCGATCTGGTTTGCCCACCACAAGGTGTTGGGGATCGACTTCTGGGGCGACCGGAGCGAAGCGCGCATTCGGCAGCACGCCTGGCTCGCCTATGACGATGGCGAGGAGGACGCCCGGCTGGCCGTTTCGCTCCGTTGGTATGATGGGCACGACCCCCAACCGTTGCTCGAACAGGAAGTGATCGCCGCGGTCATTCCCCAGGAAGACGAACAGCTGGAATTCGAGCTGCAGACCACGCTGAAGCCCGTCGCCGAATCGCTCGAACTGCAGCAAACCCATTTCGGTTTGTTGGCGGTGCGGATGGCCAAGGCGCTGTCGGTCGCCTTCGGAAGCGGGGTGCTGACCGGGGCCAACGGCAAGCAGGGGGAGCCGCAGTTGTTTGGCAAGGCGTCTCCCTGGATCGACTACAGCGGCGAGATCGAGCCGGGCACGGTCGAGGGGATCACCTATTTCGACCATCCCAGCAACGTCAGTTATCCCAGCAAGTGGCATGTCCGCAGCGACGGCTGGATGGGCGCCTCGATTTGTCGAGACCAGCCGGTCACGCTGCGCCGCGAGGCCCCGCTGACGCTGCGGTACCTGCTGTATGCCCACCGCGGGGCGGTCGCGATGGGCCCCACCGGCCACCGGGCGGCTGCCTTTGCAGACCGTCCTCCTTTGGCGGTGACCCCCAGTCGCCAACCGCACCGGACCGCGGCGATCGTGCGCGTTTGAGTTTTGGGCGGCGGCGCGTTAGCCGCGTCGTTTCCGTTCACTTTCCGATAGTCTCTGTGTTGTTCTCCAATCCCGCCTCAAAACGGATGGAAAGGTTTGCTATGAATCATGAACGAGATCGTCGTCTCTTTCTGAAATCGGGGGCGTCGACGGTGGCCCTCGCCGCGACCGCGGCCGCCACCCGTCGAGCGACCGCTGCCGAACCCGCTTCGTCGGCTTCGCCCAACGAGAAGATTGTGGTTGGCATCATGGGGGTCAACGGCCGCGGCAAAGCGCTGGCACGCGGCTTTATGGCGGCCCCGGATGCAGAAGTCGGTGCGGTTTGCGATGTCGATTCGCGGGCTTCTGCGGCGGCGGCCGCGATGGTCGCTGAAGGGCAACGGAAACCGGCCATCTACGGCGACATCCGCAAGATGCTGGATGATTCCAACATCGATGCCCTGGTGGTTGCCACGCCCAACCACTGGCACGCGCCGGCGACGATCCTGGGCTGCCAAGCCGGCAAGCATGTCTACGTCGAGAAACCTTGCAGCTACACCGGCCAGGAAGGCGAATGGGCGGTGGCGGCGGCGCGCAAGCACAACCGGGTGGTGCAGATGGGGACGCAGCGTCGCACCTGGCCGGGCATCGTCGAAGCGATCCAGAAGATTCATGCCGGGGAGATCGGCCGCGTCCTGTACGCCCGCACCTGGTACAACAACCGCCGTCCGGCGATCGGTCCCGGCAAGCCGGCGGCCGTCCCCAGTTGGCTCGATTGGGACCTTTGGCAAGGTCCGGCGCCCCGCCGCGACTACCAGGACAATGTCGTCCACTACAACTGGCACTGGCATTGGCACTGGGGCAACGGGGAACTGGGCAACAATGGCATCCACGCGCTCGACGTGGCACGCTGGGGCGCTCAAGTCACCTTCCCGGAGCAGGTCACCGCGGGCGGGGGCAAGTACCGTCATGAAGACAGCCAAGAAACGCCCGACACGATGATGGTGACCTTCGATTTCCCCGAGGAAAAGACGCTCACCTGGGAAGGCCTCAGCTGGTCGCCGCTGGGTCCGCACGATTCGCGGTTCGGGATCAGCTTCCACGGGACCGAAGGCGCGATCGTGATCCGCGGGGCGGGTTACACCCAGTACGACATGATGGACAACGAAGTCGGCAGCGACAGCGGGCCGGGGGGCGATGCCGAACACCTGGCGGACTTCCTGGATGCCACGCGGACCGGGCGGCGTCCCAACGCCGACATCGAAGAGGCCCATCGCAGCACGCTGCTGTGCCACCTCGGCAACATCGCCTACCGCACCCAAAGCGTTCTCCAGACCGATCCCGCCAACGGCCACATCCAGGATCATCCTGAGGCGGAAAAACTCTGGTCGCGTGACTACGACAAGCAATGGCAACCCGAAGTCTGAGTACGTGTTTCCCTGGACTCGTTTTTCCTCCTCGAAGGCAACTTAGTGATGCATCTTTGGCAGTTTTTTGTGGCGCCGTCCCGCGCCGAATCGCAGCAGACGCCCGCCCGCCGAAGCGCCGCGGCGACCCTCGCCCGGTCGCTTGCCGCGGGACTCCTGGTGATCTGCGGCGCGCTTTCCGCCGGCACAGTCGCCGCGGCCGACGAGGAGGAAATGCGAGTCGGGATGATCGGCCTGGATACCTCCCATGCGATCGCCTTTACCAAGGAACTCAACAAGCGACCGGCCAGCGAACCGCTGGGGCATTGTCGCGTGGTGGCGGCTTATCCGTTTGGCAGCGCCGACATCGAATCGAGTGCTAGTCGGATCCCCAAGTACACCGCCCAGATGCGGGAACTGGGGATCGAGATCGTCGATTCGATCCCGGATCTGCTGGCGCAGGTCGATGCGGTCCTGCTCGAGACCAACGATGGCCGGCTCCATTTAGAGCAAGCATTGCAGGTTTTCCAAGCCGGCAAGCCGGTCTTTATCGACAAGCCGCTGGGGTCCAACTTGGCCGAGGTCGTGGCGATTTTTCGGGCCGCCGAGCATTACGACGTCGCCATGTTTTCCAGCTCGTCGCTGCGGTACAGCGAAGGGGCGCAAGCGATCCGCCAGGGCAGCCTCGGTCGCGTGTTGGGCTGCAACGCCTACAGCCCCTGCGCCATCGAGCCCACCCATGTCGACCTCTTCTGGTACGGGATCCATGGAGTCGAGACGCTGTACACCTGCATGGGAGTCGGCTGTGAAACGGTCAGCCACACCTCGACCGAAGATTTCGAGTTCGCCGTCGGCCGCTGGGCCGATGGACGGGTCGGCACCTTCCGGGGGATCCGGACCGGCAAGAGCGGCTACGGCGGACTCGCCTTCGGCGAAAAAGCGATCGGCGAGATCGGATCCTATGGCGGGTATCGCCCGCTGGTGATCGAGATCGCGCGGTTCTTCCGGACCGGCGAAGTCCCCATCGCGCCGGCCGAAACGATCGAGCTGTATGCCTTCATGCAGGCGGCGGCGGCGAGCAAAGCGGCGGCAGGCAAGCCGGTGGCGATCGCCGAGGTGATGGAAACCGCGGAGGCGGCTGCCGATCGGTTGCTGGCAGGGAAATTGACCGCCGCGCCGTAATCCCCGCTTGCTCATGACGGGTTCGTCTCGGCGCCGCCCTCGCTTGCCGGGGGACGCCGACGACGGTTCCTCGTCGCCCGCCGGACCACGGCCCGGCGGACGACGAGGGAATCTGGCCAGCCTGCCTGGCGGGCGGCTACTTGGCGTCGGCGGTCACGCCCGGCCACTGGTCGGTCCGGAAGGGCGTCAGCGGCAGCCCCGCGTTGTTGTACATGTTGACCACCGGGTTATCAGCCCAGCCGTAGCGGACGGCAACCGGGTCGTTCACTTCGTCGCTGGAGACGACGATCGATCCGTCTTGCTGGATCTTCGCCTCGGCGTGGACGAACTGGCGATCGTCCCCGGCGATCGTGAAACCGACCGGCTGGGGGACGTCGAACGGACGCCAGCCCGATCCGACGTGGTCGAAGGTCAGGGTGATCTGGTCACCCGACTTTTTCATCGACGCGAACCGCGGGCTGTCGTGGGCGATGTCGAGGCCGTACTCATTGGCCAATGCCAACCGCGCCAGCCGCCGTCCCACGTCGACTTTGTTCTTGGGATGGATGTCGCGGCCTTCGCCGATGTCGATGATCACCGCTTGTCCGGTGTTCGGAAGCTTGTCCATCGTCATCGTTTGGGCTTCCCGCAGTTCCGCCCAAGCGCTTTCGCCCGGTTGTTCGGTCTCGTTGCGGAAGTCCGCCAATTGGACCCAGTAGAAGGGGAAATCCCCCTCGCCCCATTCGTCACGCCAATTCTGGATCATCAGGGGAAAGAGGTCCCGGTACTGGTAGGCGCGACCGGCGTTCGATTCGCCTTGATACCAGATCACCCCCCGGATTCCGTAGCCGAGGTGGGACTGAAGGACCCCGTTGTAGATGTTCGATGGATTGTGGTTGCCGGTGATCTGGCGGCGGAGCCCCGCCAGTTCCTTTTGTTCCTGGGCGCTGCGATCCTGTTGGGCTTGCAGCGTTTCGTAGCGGGCCGTCATCGCCGCCCAGCGGTCGAGCATCGGCTGGTAGGCCGGGTCGGCTTCCAGTAAGTCGCGGTCGACCCAGGCTTCGGCGGACGAGCCCCCCCAGGCGTTGTTGATCAGGCCGATGGGGATATCGAGCGTCTGGTGGAGCTGGCGTCCAAAGAAATAACCGACGGCGGAAAAGGAGCCGACCGTCTCCGGGCTGCAAACCATCCAGTTCGCTCCTGGATGCGTCCAGACCGGTTCCTGCGCGCCGACCCGCGGGAAATTGATCATCCGGATCTGCGGGTAATCGGCCGTCGCCTTTTCCAGTTCGAAGTCATCGGAGTTTTGGACCGTCCAGGCCATGTTCGATTGTCCGGAGCAGACCCAGACTTCGCCGACCAGGATGTTCTCGACCGAAAGTTGGTTGTCGCCTGCGACGGTCAGCGTTTGCGGCTGGGCGTTGGCCGGCATCGGATCGAGGGTGACGGACCACTCCCCTTGCTCGTCAGCCGTCGTCTGGTGGGTCTGCTCCCCCAGTGTCACGGTCACCGCTTCACCTGCCGCGGCACGTCCCCACACCGGGTTGTCCTGGTTGCGTTGCAAGACCATCGCGTCGCTGAAGATGTTGGGGAGGGTGACCTCGGCCGAGGCGGTGGTGGCCAGTCCGCAGAGGAGGAGGGCGCAGGCCTGCCCGCCGAGGGAACGCGGATTCCAAAATAGATTTCGCATGGGGATCTAAACCTTGAGGGGGGATCAAAAGAACGTGGGATTCCGCAGCGGATCCCAGTCTAGCAACCCGCGGGAACCCGTGTCGCGCGTCCGGAAAAGGTACCTGACACCTTTTTTTCTCCGCATTTCCGCGGCAACCGTTAGGGTCCGCGGGGAGCGCGCGGCGGCGGCCCGCATTTGGCCAGGCGGACGGGCCGCCCGCCGCGGAGCGTGATAAGCTGGACTGCAGGCAACCGGCCGGCGGCCTGGGCGACCCTGCCGGCGTCCGCCCCGCCCCATCGCCGGGGCAAACCCAATGACGTACCGTGAGGGCTTGAGAGATGTTGATGCAGACCAATCCACCATGTCGGAGGACCTGCGCGGGGGCCGTGCTGCTGGCCACCTGCATGACCATCTTCCTTTCCGGGAACAGCCAGGTGCGGAGCGAAGACCCCTTTGTGGAAGCCCGGCAGCGTTTGGTGGAGACGCGGATCCGGCCGGCGGGGGTCAGCGACCAACGCGTCTTGACGGCGATCGGTCAAACCCTGCGGCATGAATTCGTGCCGCGGCGGCTGTGGGGCCGAGCCTACCTCGACATGGCCTTGCCGATCGGCGATTCGCAGACGATCAGCAGCCCCTTCATCGTCGCTTTGATGACCGAGACGCTGAATCCGCAACCGACCGACCGGGTTTTGGAGGTCGGCACGGGCAGCGGCTACCAGGCCGCCGTCCTGAGTCCCTTGGTCGATCACGTGTACACCGTCGAGATCGTGGAAAGTCTGGGAACGCAGGCCGAACGGACGCTCGAGCGGCTCGATTACGACAACGTTTCGGTCCGGGTCGGCGATGGTTTCCTCGGCTGGCCCGAGGCCGCTCCCTTCGACAAGATCATCGTCACCTGTTCGCCCGAGTCGATCCCTCAGCCGTTGGTCGAGCAACTGCGCGAAGGGGGCCGGATGGTGATCCCCGTCGGCGAGCGCTACCAGCAGACGCTCTACCTGCTGGAAAAGAAGGATGGCCAACTGGTCCGCCAACCGCTCCGGCCGACGCTCTTCGTGCCGATGACCGGCGAGGCGGAGGAATCGCGCCAACAGCAGCCCGACCCAGCGCGGCCGCAGCTGATCAACGGCGATTTTGAACGGGCCGGCGAGAGCCCCCAGTTCCTTCCCGGCTGGTACTACGGACGCCAGGTGCGGCGGTTTGCCGAAGGGATTCAGGAGGCTTCGGGGCCGGCCCGCTCGGGCACCTCGGGCACCGCCTTCGCCCGCTTCGAAAACGAGACGCCGGGACTCGATTCCCACCTCCTGCAAGGCTTGGCGGTCGACGGCCGGCAAGTCTCGCTGCTGCGTTTGGCCGGCCGGGTGCGGACCGAGGAGGTCGAAGGGCATGGTGGCGCCGATGCCCTCCCGATGATCGCCGTCAGTTTCTACGACGAAGACCGGCGGGAACTCGGCACCTTTTGGGTCGGCCCGTTCCGAGGAACCCGTGGCTGGAGCCGCGAAAGCCGGTTGGTCCGAGTCCCCCCGCAGGCTCGTGAAGCGATCGTCCGCATCGGCCTGTTCGGGGCGACGGGGACGGCCGATTTCGATGACGTTCGCTTGGAACCGATCCGCTGATCCGGCTCGAGAGGGGCCTTGGTTTCCCCCGGATTCGCTTGCGCGTCCGGCCCGTCCTGCCTGTTCGCCAAAATTTACCTAAATTGCTTGAACCGCCCTCGCGGAAAGGTATCATGTGAGGGGTTTACGCGTCCTCCGTTGTGGAGCGCGATCTATTTTCGGCACAGGCAAGAACGGAAGCATCTCATGAATCGGGTTCGGTTCCTCTTCTCGGTCGCAGCGGCAGCCGCGGCGGTCGCCTTGTTCTCTTCCCCCGCGGATGCGGGATGGGGATCGTTCGGTAGCCACGGCTCCCATGGCAGTTACGGCTCCTCGGGCTATTCGTCCTATGGCAGCTCGGGTTCGTCCGGCTATGCCTCGTACCGCAGCCACGGCTCGTCCGGGTACGCCTCGTACAGCAGCCACGGTTCTTCGGGCTACGCGTCCGCTGGCAGCAGTGGCGGTTCCTACCGCCGCGTCGGCTTGTTGCAGCGGATCAGACAACACTTTCACGCCAAGCGGGCGCGCTTCCACAGCAGCGGCGGCAGCTCCGGATACAGCAGCTACTACGGCAGTGGCGGCAGCTCCGGATACACCACCTCCTACGGCGCAAGCAGCGGAGGCAGCTCCGGTTACAGCGCCTCCCATGGCGGCAGCAGCGGCTCGCCTGTGATCTATCACTCGGCCCGCAATCAGGTTTCTGGCCCCACCTACTACTCGGCCGACGCCGGCAGTGCGGAGCCGGCTTCTTCGACGGTGAACGCCTCGGTCGCGGCCGATACGGCCCTGCTGACCGTGTCGGTTCCCGAAGCGGCACGCGTGACCGTCAACGGGCATGAAACGACCAGTACCGGTCCGGTCCGGCAGTTCATGTCGAAAGGCCTGCAAGCGGGTTACCAGTACAGCTACGACATCGCGGTTGAAACCGAGATCGACGGCGAGACGGTGACCGAACGGCAAACGGTCTCCGTTCGGGCGGGCCAAGCGGAACGGTTGGTCTTCGACCCCGCCGCGAACCGAGGCGTGCAAACCGCCTTGACCTTGCACGTGCCGGAGGACGCGGAAGTCACCTTGGCCGGCAATGCGACGGCGGCGACCGGCCAGGTGCGGACCTACCGGACCAGCCAGCTGCGGGCCGGGGAAACCTGGAACGATTACGCGATCGAAGTCGCGGTGACGCAGAACGGTCAACGCGTCGTCAAGCAAAAGACGATCGCCCTCAAGGCCGGCAGCGAGCAGGAGTTGGAGTTTGCCTTCACCGCTCCCGCCGATGCCGTCGTGGCGGCCCGCTAGTCGCCCAGCTTCGCCCAGTGGAAAGTTTGCCGCGCCGCTTGTCCCATCGAGGCCAAGCGGCGTTTTTTTATTGGCCGGCCGCCGGTCGCTTGACGGGGACCATCGATCATCGATCATCGCGGAGAGGGGACGAGCTGGACAGCGCCCCTTTTCGATCCAAATCCCGTGTGTCACGGTGCGTATCGGTCATTTGAGCGGTTTCGGCGCTAGCCGCCGG
>CAYNVI010000085.1:0-5686 GCA_964400585.1 uncultured Pirellulaceae bacterium
CAACTTACCGCGCCAACTTACCGCGCGAACCTACAGCGCCAGTAGGAGGCGACTGGGGGCTTCCAGATAGCCGATCACATCATTGAGGAAGCGGGCCGCCGTCCCGCCGTCGACCAGCCGGTGGTCATAGGAGAGGCTGAGCGGCATCATCAAGCGGGCTTCAATCGAATCGTCCGGCATCACGACCGGCAATTTGCGGCTGCGTCCGACCAGCAAGATCGCCACTTCGGGGATGTTGACGATCGGCGTGCTGTATTGTCCGCCGATTGCCCCCAGGTTGCTGATCGTGAACGTCCCCCCCCGCAATTCGTTGACCGCGAACTGACCCCCGCGGACCTTCGCCGCCATCTCGGCCAGCTTGCGGGCGATATCGGGGATCCCCATTTTGTCAGCATGCGGCATCACCGGCACAACCAGGCCACGGTCGGTATCGACCGCGATCCCGATGTTGACGTAGTCCTTATAGATAACCTGTTCGTTCTCTCGATCGATGATCGCATTGGCACCGGGATGGTGTCGCAGAGCCGTGGCGACCGCTTTGATCAGGAAAGGCATCGAGGTCAACTTGATGCCTTGCGCCGCGTAGTCGTCTTTGCTGCTTTTCCGCAGGCGTTCCAGATCGGTGATGTCGGCATCATCGAAGTTGGTGACGCGGGGGACGTTGCTCCAGCTGGCATGCATCTGGTTGGCGATCGTCTTGCGAATCTTGCTCATCCGCTCGACACGGATCGGCCCGTAATCATCTTCCGAGGGCGTCCCGGGAAGCTCGCTGGACGGACTGCCGGTCGCCGCTTGCGGCGGGGGCGTGGAGGGCGCGGCGGCCTGCTTTGCCGCCGGAGCGGGGGCGGCGGGGGCCTGGCTTTTCTTCCGGACGACATTCAGCACATCATCGCGGGTGATGCGTCCTCCGTCCCCACTGCCCTGGACGCCGGACAGGTCGACGCCGACTTCGCGAGCGAACCGCCGGATCGCCGGGCCGGCCGGGATGATCTGATCGGTGCGGACCGGCGGGGCGACCGTGGGATGGCCGGCGGCGGGGGCTGACGGGGCCTGAGCGGGCTGGGGAGCCCCTTGCGGCAGCGCCGCGGGCTGCGGCTTCTCGGCCGGCTGGGGCGTCGCTTCGGCGGCCGGCGCAGCTTCTTGGGGGGCCGCTGCTTCTTTGGCGGGCGCTGCTTCTTGAGGGGCCGCTTCTTCCTGGGGAGGCGTTTCTTCCGGAGCCTCCTCGGCCGCCGGGGCGGGCTGCTCGCTCGCTCCGCCGCCTTCTGCCGCCGCGGCTTCCACTTCCAAGATGACGCCACCGACCGGGACCGTGTCCCCACTGGCAACGCGGATCTTGGTCACTTTCCCGCCGACCGAGCTGGGGACCGGGACGGTCGCCTTGTCGGTTTCCATTTCGACGATATCTTGCCCCTCGTCGATCGTGTCGCCTTCGGAGACCAGGATCTCGAGGACGTCGCCCGACTCGATGCCGTCGCCCAGTTCAGGGAGTTTTACTTCGGTAGCCATAGGTGCAATTCGGAATTAGGCAAAGTAAGGGTTGGGTTTCTCGGCATCGTAGCCCAGGTCTTGGATCGCTGCCGCGACCGCGGACGCGTCCAACGTGCCGGCTTTGCAGAGCCGGCTGAGGGCCGCCAAGGTAATCGATTCGGCATCGACTTCGAAGTGGCGGCGGAGCGCCTCGCGGGTCTCGCTGCGGCCCATCCCGTCGGTGCCGAGGACGTAGTAGTCGCCAGGGATCCATGGTGTCAACTGTTCCGGCAAAGCCCGCACGTAATCGCTGGCGGCGATGAAGGGGCCGGCGACCCCTTCGAGGACCGATTCGAGGTAACTTTGACGCGGCTTCTCGGTCGGATGAAGGAGATTCCAGCGGGAGCAATCGGCCGCCTCGCGGCGCAGTTGCGTGTAGCTGGTGAGACTCCAGACGTCGCTGGCGATGCCGTACCGTTCGGCCAGCATTTCCTGAGCGGCCAGGGCACAATTCAGGATCGCCCCGCTGCCGAACAGCTGCACGCGAGCCTTGGCGTTGTCGACTTCCCGGGAGCGGAATTTGTAGATCCCTTTGATGATCCCTTCTTCGACCCCGGCGGGCATTTCGGCTTGCGCGTACGCTTCGTTCTCCGCCGTGATGTAGTAGATCGCCTGTTCGTTGTCTTCGTAAAGCCGTTTCAGGCCATCCATCACGATCACGACCATCTCGTACGACCAGGCGGGATCGTAGGCACGCACGGTGGGGAAAGCGATCGCATTGAGCAGGCTGTGGCCATCCTGGTGCTGCAGGCCTTCGCCGTTGAGCGTCGTGCGGCCGGCGGTCCCGCCGACCAGGAAGCCCTTGGCCCGCATATCGGCCGCCGCCCAGATCAAGTCGCCGATCCGCTGGAAGCCGAACATGCTGTAGTAGATGTAGAACGGGATCATGTTGATGCCGTGGGCGCTGTAGGCCGTCCCGGCGGCGTTGAAGCTGCTCATCGAGCCCGCTTCGGTGATCCCTTCTTCCAAGATCTGTCCGTCGGTCGCTTCTTTGTAGTAGAGCACCTGCTCGGAATCGACCGGCTCGTACAGTTGCCCGGCGTGCGCGTAGATGCCGACCTGTTTGAACATCCCTTCCATCCCGAAGGTGCGGGATTCATCCGGCACGATCGGGACGATGTGCTTGCCGATTTTCTTATCGCGGCAGAGCGAGGTCAGCAGGCGGACGAAGGAAAACGTCGTGCTGACCGATTTGCCACTCAACTGGTCGATGACCTTGCGGTACTCGTCGAGGCCGGGGACTTCCAGCGTGGGGTGCTCGGTCGGTCGACTGGGGATCGACCCGCCCAGGGCCTCGCGGCGTTCCTTGAGGTACTTGATTTCCTGACTGTTTTCCGGCGGCTTGTAGAAGGGAGCCTTGATCACTTCTTCGTCGCTGATCGGGATCCCGAACCGGGTGCGGAATTCCAGCAGCTCCGCCTCGTTCAGTTTCTTCTGATTGTGAGCGACATTGCGGCCTTCGCCCGCTTCGCCCAGCCCATAGCCTTTGACGGTTTTCGCCAGGATCACGGTCGGTCGTCCATTGGCCGATTCGGCCGCCTGCTTGTAAGCGGCGAAGACCTTCTCCGGGTCGTGCCCCCCGCGACGCATTTTCTCGATCTTCTCGTCGCTGAAATTCTTCACCAGTTCCAGCAATTCGGGATACTTGCCGAAGAAGTGTTCGCGGATGTAGCTACCAGGCATCCCGGTGTACTTCTGGTACTGCCCGTCGACCACTTCCCCCATCCGCCGGGCCAGCAAGCCGGTGGTGTCATTTTCCAGCAGGTGATCCCAGTCGTCGCCCCAGACCACTTTGATCACGTTCCAGCCGGCACCGCGGAAGATCGATTCGAGCTCTTGGATGATTTTCGCATTGCCGCGGACCGGACCATCGAGCCGCTGCAGGTTGCAGTTGATCACGAAGATCAAATCGTGCAGTTTTTCGCGGGCCGCCAAGGTGATCGCCCCCAGCGTTTCGGGCTCGTCGCATTCGCCGTCGCCGAGGAACGCCCACACCTTCTGCCCGCTGGTGTCTTTCAGACCGCGGTCGCGGAGGTATTCGTTGAACCTTGCTTGATAGATCGCCATGATCGGGCCGAGCCCCATCGAGACGGTCGGGTACTCCCAGAAGCCAGGCATCAGCCAGGGATGGGGGTAGCTGCTGAGCCCGCCGCTGGGCTGCAACTCACGGCGGAAATTTTCCAGATTCTCTTCGGTCAGCCGACCTTCCAGGAACGCGCGGGAATACATGCCGGGCGAAGCATGCCCTTGGAAGTAGATGATGTCGCCCGAGTAGCCATCTTCGCCGCGGCCCTTGAAGAAATGATTGAAGCCCACTTCATAAAGCGTCGCCGAGGAGGCGAAGGTGCTGATATGGCCGCCGATCCCGTCGCTGCGTTTGTTCCCGCGGGTGACCATCGCCATCGCATTCCAGCGGATGATCGATTTGATCCGTCGCTCCAGGTCGCGATTGCCCGGATAGGCCGGTTGGTCTTTCAGCGGGATCGTGTTCAGGTAAGGCGTCTCGGTGTCGGACGGAAGTTGCACCCCCTCTTCGGCGGCCCGGCCACGGAGTTGATCGAGCAGGAAGCGGGCCCGCTCCGGTCCTTTGCTTTGCAGCACATACTCCAGCGAAGAAAGCCATTCGGCGGTTTCCGTCGGATCGTGGTCGAGACGCTTGGTGTCGAGTTCGCCGATCGACTGATTGACTTCGGCCTCGGCGACCGTCTTTGCATTGGAATCGGCCATCAGCACGTTCCCTTCTACCGCCATGCGGAATGTGTTCGATTGGGATGAAACGCCCACGCTCGGATCGTTGGGTGCCAAGCGTGTTGGGGATCCGGAGTGTTGGGTATCAAGATTTGGAGGGTCTGGATTTTTCTTGGGGGGGCAGCATTTGGCCTCGAGATTTGGGGGCAGGCGTTCTCCGTCTCCTGAAAATCTCTTCCCCGCAGCGGGCCCAACTGCTGACCGACACCGCGCCGAACCCGCAGCCCGCGGGGCCGATCGCAACGGTCAGCTTGCGGCAAGCCTTCACGAGAGTAGCTGGAACCGGTCATTGCCGGCAAGGCGACCGCGCAGCGCAGGTTTGCCAATTTCCCATCATACCCCCAAGTCCCCCCGGACAAAAGACTTGCAGCGGCTCGCCAAGGTACGAGAATCCGCCCTTACCGCACGCCTTTGGGGGGGGGTACCAGGCTCGCCTCAGCAAAGCGAGCCGGCCCCTTACCGTCGCTCCGCGGCCGCGGCCATCTCGACCGCCAGCTGTTCGCGGAAGATCTTGCTGTTGTGGCGGATGTCGACGGGCAGTCTGCCGCGATAGATATGAAACGCCTCGATCGATTCGGTGTGACCGTACCGTTTTCCCAGGCTGCGGAGTTCCGCCGCCAGCCGCTCCCGTCCCGCTTCCCCCTGCGGGCGGGCCGAGGCATGCGGTTCGACCACGACCAGCGGCCGCTGGGCACCCACTTCGCCGAGCCCCAACAAGGCCGTCCGGTAGACATCCTGATGCTGGTTGAAGATCGCTTCGCAGGGGATCGTGTAGAGCGTTCCCTGGGGGGTCCGAACGCGGTGGGCTTTCCGTCCGCAAAACCAGAAGCGGTTGCTGGCATCGAGGTAACCGACGTCGCCCATCCGGTGCCAGATCTGCTTGCCGTCGCGGACCTTGTGCAAGCCGTTCTGGTCGGGACGGGTGGCGTAGCGGCGGGTCACCACGGGTCCTCGGACCATCAGTTCGCCGATTTCCCCGGTCGGCAAGGGACGCGTCTGATCAACCGTATCCAAAGGGCCATCATCGATCGCGATCACTTGCCAGCGAATCGATTCAAAGGGGGTGCCGACGCAGGTGCCCGCCCCTTGCTGGCTGGCGGCGGCGGTTTCCTCCAGCACCTCCCGCGACTCGATCGAGGCGATCGGCAGCGACTCGGTCGCTCCGTAGGGCGTAAAGATTTCGCCTTCCGGGTGGATCACCTCGCGGAGACGCTGCATGACCTCGACGGGGACCGGCGCGCCAGCCGAGAGGACGCGGCGCAAGGTGGGCATCTGCACGCCCTCGGCGACGCACCACCGGCTGACCGTATTCCAGAGCGCCGGCGAGCCGAAGGCTTGGTCGGCTTCCCACTGTTCGATCGCTTCGACGACGCGGCGCGGATCGACGTCGGCCGGTCGGGTCGGGTCCATG
>CAYNVI010000085.1:5696-12023 GCA_964400585.1 uncultured Pirellulaceae bacterium
TCGGGAATGATCGTGGTGACCCCCATCACGGCATCGAACAAGCCGAACAGGGGGAAGCACGCCAGGTCGCGGCTGCCGGGTCGGATCCCGTATCGCTGCCGGATCAGATCGATCTGGTGATTGAAAATGTCGTGGGTGTACTGCACCCCTTTGGGCGGCCCGGTGCTGCCGGTCGTGAAGATGATCGCGGCGTCGTCGTCGCCTTCTCGGCGGGGCAGTTCCCGCGGCGTCGCGTCGTCCGCCGTCTGCTGCATTCCGCGGTGTTCGATTTGCCGCAGCGTTTGCCCTCGCCATCCCCACCGCCGGCCGACGGTGACGTTCCAGGTCGCTTGCGGGAACCGCTTCCGCAGCATCAGGCGGATCGCTTGGGCCCGCGGGATCGCGACGAACCCGTCGGGACTTGCTTCTTCCACGCAGCGGACCAGGTTGCGGGACCCCATGCCGGGATCGATCAGGATCACCACGACGCCCGCCTTCAGCAAACCGAAGGTCAGGCGAATGAAGTCGATCCCAAAAGGAACCAGCATCACCATCCGCATCCCCGGCTGCACGCCCCAATCGAGCAGTCCGCGGGCGATCGCATCACTCTGCTGGTCGAGCTCGGCGAAGGTCAACGCGCGATAGGAGCGGGGCCCCACTTTGACAGGCGGCCCGGCCGGGGCGGCGATCGCGATCCCGCCGGGCACCAGACGGGCGACCTTGGAGAGGCGGGCGGCGACGTTTCGATTTTCCACGGCGGCGGGGCGGGGTGCTGGAGGAATCGCCATGCAGCCGGCTAGACGTCGAGGACGATCTTGCCGCTCAGCGAGGTCTTACCGGCGAGGGTGCTGTCTTCCTGCAAACGATGGGCATCCGCCGCTGCGGCCAGCGGCATCGTCTTGCCGATCAGCGGCTGCAGTTGGTCGGCGGCCAACCAGCTGTTGATGTCTTCGGCCGCTTGCCGGAGTTCGTCAGCGGTGCCGTTGAACATCGCAAAGCCATGCAGCGAGCAGCCTTTGACATAGAACGGCCCGACGGGGAAGGGGGGACGGGCGTCGCGGCCCGCCATCAAAATCATCCGGCCGCGGGGAGCCAGCGCGTTGACGGTCAGGTCGAAGTCGGGTTCCCGCCGCGTCTCCCAGAAGACATCGACGCCGTCGGGGGCGGCCTCGGCCAGTCCGTCGGCGAGCGATTGTTGGCGGTAGGGGATCACGTGGTCGGCCCCCAGCCGTTTGGCGATCTCGCACTTTTCCTCACTGCCGGCCGTGGTGATCACGCGGGCACCGGCGATCTTGGCCATCTGCACGACCATCGAGCCGACGCCGCCACTGCCACCGACCACGAAGATCGTCTCGTTGGCGGCCAGCTTGGCGTCGCGGATCAGCCCCAGGTAGGCGGTGATGCCGACCAGGGCGACGGCGGCGGCGGCGCGTGCTTCGATCCCATCGGGGGTCGGGTACACCCAGTCGGCATCGATGGCCGAATATTCCGCGAAGGTTCCCTGACGCCCCAACAAGCCTTGGTTCGTGCTCCAGACCCGGTCCCCGGGACGGACCCCGGTGACCCCTTCGCCGATCGCTTCGACCGTCCCCGCCAGATCGCAGCCGATCACGAAGGGCATCGGCAGATCCATCGCGATCAGCCCGCTGCGGACGTAGGTGTCGACCGGATTGACCGCCACCGCTTCGCCCCGAACCAGCACCTGCCCGGCCTGGGGTTCCGGCCGGGGCAATTCGCCAAACTGGATGACATCGGGCGAGCCGGTCTGTTCGATAAAGGCAGCTTTCATCAAGCGGGCTCCAGTCTGCGCGGGCGCGGTGGATGGCGGGGAGGCGAGACGGCGAACCCGTCGCGGCCCCCTGTCTCGGCCCCGGGGGGTCACCACCGCATTCTACCGGACGTTCACCGGTTTCGGCTATCGGGTCGGGGAGCCGCCTGCGGCAAATCGAGCAACTGCCTGGCCAACGCTTCCGGCACAAACCGAGCGGGCATCGTCAGGCCGCGAATCTCCCCCAGGCTGCGAAACCAAGTTTCCTGACGCCGGGCCAATTGCCGGGTGTGAGCCTGCACCGCTTCGATCGTCTGGGGGAGAGAACGCGCATCGTGGAGGTGCTCGATCACTTCGCGATAGCCGACGGCCTGGGCCGCGGTCCGGCTGAGCTCCCCGTGACGAGCGAGCAAGCCGCGCGTCTCCTCGACCAGCCCCGCCGCAAACATCCCCGCGACGCGGTCATTGATCCGCTGGTGCAGGGTGGGCCGCGGCCAGCGGGTGGCAAAGACGCGGCAGTGTTCGGCCGGAAGCCGTTGTTCGAATTGCATCTGCCGATGGCTGAGCGGCACGCCCGTCAGGTAAGCCACCTCCAGGGCCCGCGTCATCCGCCGCGTATCGTGGGGATGCAGGCGATGGGCCGAAAGCGGATCGACCTGGAACAACCGCTGGCGGAGCGCCGCAGGGCCCCAACGTTCCAGATCGGCGGCGACGTTGCGGCGAAATTCCCAATCGGCCGGCGGTCCCGGATCGAATCCGCGGATGATCGCCTTGAGATACAGCGGGGTGCCGCCGACAAACAGGGGCGTCCGTCCCGCCGCTTCCAGACGGTCGACCGCCGCATGGGCGTGCTGCAGGAACGCGGCCACACTGAATTCTTCGGTGGGATCGATCAGATCGATCAAATGGTGGGGGACCCGTTGCCGGTCTTCCAGGGGCGGCTTGGCGGTCCCCACGTCCATCTCCCGGTAGATCGCCATCGAATCGAGCGACAGGATCTCGGCGTCGAGCTGCTCGGCCAAAGCGAGCGCGATCGCCGATTTGCCGCTGGCGGTCGGGCCGGTCAGGATCCAGCAGCGATCGATCAGCGAGGGGAACGTTTCTGCTTCAGCCATGGCGGAGCGGGGCAAGGGAGGCGTGGCACGATTCGAGGCGGGTCGATTGTGAGAGGAACGGGCGGAGGCGGAAAGCCCTGCCTGAGCGGGCGATCCCGCCGCCTGCTGCCTCCCCCGCCGAAGACGGGCGATTTTGAGCGGTGAGGACCGCGCGGGCGCGGTATACTTGGGAGCCCGAGCGACGGGCACCCGCGGTGGTTGCCGGCAGCCGAGCGGGGGAAAAAGTCCGCAGCAGGGACACCGTTTCTGAACGGTTGTGCAGATGACGGTTGTGCAGATGAGGTCGGTTCGATGGGTTTGACATATTTCAAGCGGTATCGGATGGAGTTGGATTTGACGCGCGCGCCGCTGGCCGCGGCGATCGCCGCCCCGCCCTTGCCGCCCGGCTACGACCTGCTCCCCTGGTCCGACGCGCTGATTCCGGCGCACGCGACGGCCAAGTACGAGAGCTTCCGGTGGGAGATGGATGCCAATGTGTTTCCCTGCCTGGGACGCCGCGACGGCTGCCAGCGGCTGATGCGGGAGATTTCCCGGCGGACAAGCTTCGTGGCCGAAGCGACTTGGTTGGTCCAATTTCGCGGCCACGGCGGGCAGGCCGAACCGGTGGGGACCGTGCAGGGGCTGCGGCTGGAAGGCTGGGGCGCCCTCCAAAACCTGGGCGTCGCCCGTCACCACCGCGGGCAGGGATTGGGCACGCTACTGATGGCGCAGGCCGCCGGCGGTTTCTCTCAAGCCGGCCTGGCGAAGATGCATCTCGAAGTGACCTCCGACAACACCGCCGCGGTTCGGCTTTACGAACGGATGGGATTCCGCCGCGCCCGCACGGTGTTCAAGGCGGCCGAGGTCGCTTACGCCGAAGCCTAGACGCGGCGTTTGGTGACTTCGTCCTTCATGAACGTCAGCCCTCTGCTGGCCAGGGTCATCTCGTCCTCGAACATCCGCCGCCAGATCTTGGTGGCGGCCGCGATTTCAGGAAGGGCCAAACCGAAGGCTTCGATCACCAGCCAGCCGTCGTAGCCCATCCCGATGATGGCATCAAAATTTTCCTTCCAGCGGATGTTGCCTGCGCCCGGCGTACTCCGATCGTTCTCACTGATGTGGATGTGGTACAGCTTGTCGCCGCCGACGCGAACCGCGTCGGTGATATTCTTTTCCTCGATGTTCGAATGGAACGTGTCGTACATGATCCCGCAGGCCGGGTGATCGACTTCCTTGACGAAGGCGGTCGAGTCGGCGTGGCAGTTGAGGAAGTAGCATTCGAACCGATTCAAGCACTCGACGCCCAACCGGACGCCGACCGATCCGGCATGTTCGGCCGTCTCCCGCATGCTTTCGATGCCCCACTTCCACTCCGCATCGGTCCGCCCGTCGCCAGTGAATTCCCCGATCGCCGAGTGGTAGGGGCCCACCAAGGTTTCGACGCCGGCGGCGGCACAGCAATCGAGCGTCCGCTTGTTCAATTCGACCCCCTTGGCACGGACCGCCGCATCGGGCGAGATCGGGTTGTCTTCGGCGTTGCGGATCGTGACCGCCGTCCGCGCCAATCCCAGATCATCCAACTGCTTACCAAGTCGTGCGTAGTCGAGATCGAGATTGAACATCGGGATCTCGACGCCATCGAAACCCATCCGACGGAGCTTTTCGATCGTCGGCATCATCTCGTCGGTGATCTCGCCGGACCAGAGCAGCAGGTTCATTCCGTATTTCATGGCAGTCGACTCACAGTCGCGGAGGAATTGGGTGGGGGAAACAGCTCAGCTCGGACGCCGCGGACGTGCTGCCGCGCCTCGGCGAGCCAAGGGATCAGCGAACGAGGTAAGGCCGGCAGACGGACACGACGGAGTACCTGATCCAGCCGATAGAAGAGTTTGTCGTCGTCGGCGTAGTCATACAAGAACCGCTCGGCGATGAAATGCGGAATCAAAGGGGCCAGCCGGGCGGTCGAGCGGCGGGCAATCCGGTTGACCGTGGTTTGCACGACACCGGGAGCGACCTCGGCGAGGGCGGCATAGTAACGGTCTGCCAGCCCGGGCTGTTCCCGCATCAATTCGGCATCCAGCAACATCTCGACCAGGATATGCCCCAAGAAACTGGGACGAAAGCCTTCATCGCCGGGGAGCCGGTCGCGGAGGGCGATCGCCAGGCGGAGATTGGTTTCGGCGAACGCCCGGGTGCCGTGAAACCAGGCATCGTCGGCGTGGTGTTGGATGATGCCGGCGGCCGTCTGCCGCACCCGCGGATCGGGATCGTCCAGCAACGGCCGGGCGGCGGCGGAGCGGGCCCGCACGCGACGGTCGACGACGCTCATCCAATCGGGGACGGCGACCCCGGCCACCACATAGGGCTGGTCCAGGTGCGGCAGGGCATGGGCAAGGTAATTCATCGGGTCCCGACGATCGCTCGTGCTAAGTGCGCTCGTGCTAAGTGCGCTCGTGCTAAGTGCGCTCGTCCTCGGTGGCAGAACGTGAGCGGTACGCGGCCCGCCGGACCGCGTAGTCTTCGGCACCAGGCAGGTCGTCATGCTGGGCGTGCTGCTGGGCGTGCTGCTGGGCGTGCTGCTGGGTTTGGTCGAACAAGCGTTGCAGGAAGGGACGACACCAGCCGCAACCGGTCCCGGCCCCGTCACATTCGCTCAGCTGACTCGCCACCCGCGGTCGCCGGACCCGCAGGAATTGCAGGACCTTCCGTTTCTTCACGTGGAAACAGAGGCACAGTTCGTCGTCGTCCTCCATCATGCGGGATACCTTCCTTCGGCGAGCATCAACGCCAGCCGGCAGGCGTCGAAATAGTCAGGGAGATCCAGCCGTTCTTCGGCGGTATGCACGTGGCGTTGGCCGCAACCGAGCGTGACCGCTTCGATCCCGTGACGGAACAGCCAATTGGCGTCGACGCCGCCGTTGGAGATCGCCTCGACCGGCTGCCGGCCGAGCGCCTGCAGCGTTTGGCGGGCGGCGGTCAGCGAGGCCGCCTGGGGGGGCAGGCGGAACGCTTCGTAATCGACGCGCGAGGTAAAGCGGATCGATCCGGACTGTCCGGCCGTGTTGGTCAGGCCGGCGGCCGCTTTTTCGAAGGCTGCGCGTATGGCCGAGACAATCTGTTGGCGGACCGCCGGATCGTGACTGCGGGCTTCGCCGCGGACCTGCAGGGCGGAGGTGACGACGTTGGTCGCGTCGCCCCCCTGGATCACGCCCAGATTCGATTTGCCTTCGCCGCCGCCCGGGCGCCGCACATCCCCCAGCCAGCCATCGGCCTGCAGGGCTGCGATCGCTTGGCCGGCGATCACGATCGCACTGACCCCTTGCTCGGGGGCCAGCCCCGCATGCGCCGGGATGCCCTGGATGTCGATCGTCATCTGCAGGCCGGCCGCTTGGGAACGATCGACCGGGCGATCAACATCGATGGCGGGACGGTCTGCAGATGACGCGACCCTTCCAGCCCGATCTCTTCCTGCACGAACCAGCAGAG
>CAYNVI010000086.1:0-12020 GCA_964400585.1 uncultured Pirellulaceae bacterium
TCGGGGGCCGGGTTGCGGATGCAGTACGCCCAGTGCTCGATCTCTTCGCGGTAGCCGCGGCTGACCGGACCCGCTTCGGCCGCTTGGGCGACCGGGGCGGCAAAGTCGCCGCTGGCACTGGTGTCGAGGGCATAGCCCCCTTCTTTCTTGTTGACGTCGACTCGCGACGACGTGTTGCTGTTGCGATACAGCAGCACGTCGACCTCTTTGTCGAGGACCAGCGTCCCCTTGGTGCCCATCACGACCTCGCCCCAGCCGCCGAAACCGTTCCCGTTGATCGACGAATAGGTGACCACGACCTTCTTGTTCGGATCGGTCTCGTAGCCGGCGACTCGCCCTTCCGGGTACCCTTCGACCGGATCGTAGTAACCGACGTCGAACGACGGCGAGTATTCGGGGCCCGGGAATTCGAACTGGCAATAGACATGGTCCTCGACCTCGCGGTCGAGCGGCATCAGGTGGCGTCCGCCGACGGCATGAACGCTGAGCGGATGGACCTTCTTTCCATCGTCGCGAAGCGAGCTGAGGAAGATGCTGACCGCATCGAGTTGGTGGCTGCCCAGTTCGGCCATCAGGCCCGCGCCCGTGCGGTTGAAGAGCCGCCAACGATGCAGTTCTTCCTCGGGCGTAAAGACTTTGTCGCCGATCGAGAATTGCTGGTACCCGAATTTCTCCGGATCGATCGTCTTGTCGGAATCCCAAGCGGTGAAGTAGGCGATCTCCTGCTGCAGCCGCTCGATCTCTTCGGGATCCTTGGCTTCGGCCAACTTCCGCTTGCGATTGTTCAAATCACCGATGATCTTTTGGTACTTTTTCCCGTTCGGCATCATTTCGCCGCCGGGCAAGGGCATCTTCCAGCTGTCGCCACCCGGCTTGTTGCCGCGGTGCCATTGGGCGCGAATGTGGTGCAATTGCCCCAGCAGGCCCCAGCGGATCAGGTTGACGGCGTTGTCGTATTTGACGTTGTAGTGCCTTTGATGGCCGGTGGCCAAATGGAGCGGGTTGCCTTGCTTGTCCTGCAGGTCGTAAGACATCCGGCCGAGCGCCTTGCACTGGGCGACGTTGTGGGCCATCAGCTTTTCGGTCAGCACGTGCAGGCCACGCTTCATCGCCTGAGCGGCGACCGGGGCGTGCAACCACAACGGCAGCGCGATGATCACCGCTTCGATGTCGGGATTGTCCAGGCAGGCCATGATCCCGCCATTGGTGCTGTCGTAGACCTCGATCTCTTTTTCGGCGGCGGCACGCGATTCATAGCCGTAGACGGTCAGCAGGCCGGGACGGCGACCGAGCGCCGACGGCGAGGACCAATCCCCATGAAAAGCGCGATGCAAACTGAAGGGGCGGATATCGCAGATCGCTTTGACCTGGACGTAGTCCGGGTTGCAGGCGCCGATCAGCACATTCCCTTCGTCGCCCGTTCCAATCACCGCGACCCGCACCGGATCGTCGACCTTGTTGTAGCCGAAGTACATCGCCCCCAGACCGCCACCGCTGACGGCCCCGGCAGCCACGATCCCCCGCAGGAAGTCGCGTCGTTCGACTTCCGGACCCTTGTCGTAATAGGCCTGGACGGCGGTGTGGTAATTGTCCTGGCCGACAGCCCGGTCGTCCGCAGATAATTTATCCATTAGGAATTCTCCTTCGACGGCCAAACCCGTCGAACGATGGCGTGGAAGACGAAATCGAGTCCGGCGAAACGGCCGGCCCCAGTGCCAGCCAAAACCAAGCAGGCCATCGCCTCAATCAATTGATAATATGTAGAACCGGGCCCTGCCGCCGGAGGGTACTGAGACAGGAAGACCGAACCGAGGAATCCGGCCGCAGCTAACGCCGCCACCGGAGTCAAAAATCCGAACAGCAGGCAGATCCCGATCGCCAGGTCGAAATAAGGCACGATGTCGCCCAGGATCGAGGTATCGACCGCTTGGGTCCGCGGCTTGACTAGCGACAGTTTGCCGGCGGCACGACGCTGGGCATCGGTGGCGATGTCATTGATCGATTTTTCGTACAGCGACCAAGCCTTATCGATCTGCACGAAGACCGGGGCGGCCAAAGCTTTCCATTCTTTGCGGATGGTGGCACGCTGCCCCCCTAAACTGGCTACGCCGTCCCGTACCGGGTCCTGGGCGAGTTCGTCGATCCGCTCGCGCCCCAGACGGTATTCTTCGAGATCTTGGGCATTCTCTTGCAGTTCCCACTCGATCTGGGCGATCGCATCGGCATAGGCCTGCTGGGCTTGCCGCTGTTGGGCTTCGTTGAACCCAAAGTGCCGTCCCGCCGCGTCGCGAAACCCCGCCAGCGTTTGCTTGGTGCGGTCGACATCGAGACGGACCGCGCCGTCCCAGTCCCACACGACCGTTTGGAAGTAGTCCTCAAAGGGACCGCGGGCGTTCGCAAAGAAAGGCGTCGGATCCCAGCCGGCCCGCGTCGATTTATCGACCCCTTCGACATAGAAATGCCAACCCACACAGACGCGCAGCAGGACCAGCATCAGGATGCCCATCACCCCGAGGACGCGGGGGTAAGCATTCCAGCCGACCGCCAGTCGCAAAGGCGCGATCAATACTTTCGAGAACAATCGGTCTCTCCGACATCGGATGTTTTTGACAGGAAGGGGCACCACCGCAGGGGGGGGCGCCGTCAGGAGGGGCGGGATTCACGCGTCCGCGATCCACAAGCCCGCCTTTCCTCGTCCGGCCCAGCGGGCGGTGGAAACGCGAGTTCCCCAGGGAAGAAATCAGGGCCGGAGCGCACCGAGGCGGTGGCGGCGGGCACCATCCCTCCCGGGCGGTCGACGACCGCCGCGGGACCGGAATGGCCGATGCCATTCCCGAATGACCCTCAGTATGGCAGGAATTTTTTATTCCGCCAAGAATGGCACGCGTTTTCTGACCGAATCAGTCGTCGGCCCACTCCAGCCCGATCGCCTCCCGGAACGCTTCAAAGTAGCCTTGCTGGATCGCCTGGACATCGTCGCTGGCCAAGACGCGGACCGGTTGCCGCTCCTGGGCATTCAGGAAACGCTCGCGGAGCGTTTCCAGTTCCGGCGTCCGCTGCCCCGTTTGCACGGTGTAATAGATCGTCTTGGGCTGGTTGGGCGCGACGCCAAATTGGCCGATCGGTTGGTAGAAGACCTGCCGCATGAAGGCCTCGCCGGTTCCGTCGAGCTCTTGCACGCTCCATTCGATCGGACGGCGCCCCGGTCCCAGCCAGAGCATCCAGGGAAACGGGCCGAGGTTCTCGGAGATCAACGATTGTCGGTCTTCGGGGACCAGCTCGCTGAGTGGTTTGTCTTCCTCATTCGCTTGGGTCGCGTAGCCTGCGGCGGCTGCTTGGGCGAGCTCGCGTGCCTGCGTCTGACGCCAATAGGCGACCACCTCGTCGCGGGCTTCGCTGAGCGGCGGGAGGAATTCTTCGTGTTGGTCGATGATCCAGCTGACGTAGGGCTGACGGACCGAAACGCCTTGCGTTTGGATCGGCGATTCGAGCGGGATGTTCCCGCTGAAGGCCAGGTTGGGAAACCGCTCGCCCAACTGCATGTCGACACCTTGGGCGGCGGTCTTGCCCAGCGGGTGGTTCTGCAACTCGCTCGCCGTCAGCGGGTCGGTCTTGCCGTATTCGAGCCCGCGTTCTGCGGCCATCGCCTGCAGGTCGGGGCGGACCGGAGGCTCCGCCGTCTTGTCGGCGCCCCCCTCGTAGATCGCCTTGCGGGTGAAGTATTTTCGCATCGCTTCATAGACTTCCCGGGTGGCTGCATTGGCTTTTTCGCGGGCCGGCGCGGTCGCCAGTTGCCGGGCCAGGTCTTCACGGACCTCCTCGAACGACTGCACCCGCATTTCGGGGCCTTCCTCGGCAGCGGGTTGCTCGGCAGCGGGTTGCTCGGCAGCGGGTTGCTCGGCAGCGGGTTCCATCGGAGGCTCGGCGGCCGGCACTTCGGCAGCCGGTTGGTCCGTCGCTTCCGCCGGGGCTTCTTCCTCCGGGGATTCGGTGGGCTCGGCCTCCGTGGGCTCGGATTCCGTGGGCTCGGCCTGTTCCTCGGCGGGGCTCGCCGGTTCGGCGGCCGGGTCCGCTTCCTCAGCAGTCGCTGCAGCCTCTGCCTCTGCCGGCGGCTCTTGCTCCGCAGGTTGCTCGGCGGGCGGTTCCGCGGCCGGGGCTAGCTCGGGAGCCGTTTCGGGCGCGTCCTGCGGGCGGAAGGCGACCAGCTGCCGCGGGCCCGACGGCCACTGCCCCGCCGCGTCGTCTTCCTGAGGGGCTGCGTCGGGCTCTTCCGCCGGCTCCTCGCTCGCGGACGCTTCCGATTCGGGCGCTTCCGGTTTGGCTTCTTCCGGTTTGGCTTCTTCCGGCTTGGTTTCTGCCGGCTTGGTTTCTGCCGGCTTGGTTTCTGCCGGCTTGGTTTCTTCCGGCTTCATCGCCGGTGCCTCTTCGGCGGGCTGCTCGTTGCTCGCCGTTTCGTTCCCCTCGCCTTCGACCGGCTGCGGCTCGGCCGCCGGGCTTTCGCTCACCGGCATCCGAAAGGCGCCCCCCTCGACTTGTTGTTCGTACTCTTCCCGCAGCCGCGCTTCGGGGATGGTTTCCATCTCCGCCTCGATCAATTTCTGCAGGTCGGCCGTCACGTACTCGAACGTCCGCGTGGCGGGTTGGCGGAAGGCCGGTTCAGGCGAGAGTTCGTCGGGATAGCGGTTTTTCCCTTCCTCGTAGAGCGCGGCGATTTCGCTCTCGCTCGGGGACCCTTCGACTTGATCGAGGAAATCGTCGACCAGCACGGGGTAGGCGGTCGCGACGGCTTGTTGGTTGAGCCGTCGGAAGAGGTCGAACTGCTTGGCAGGGGGAGTGGTCAGCTGGTTGCCGCCGACGAGTCCCGAGGAGAGGACCTGTTGGGAAGCGGAGGCAAGCAGGTGCGTCCGCAACTGTTCGTAGAGGTGGAACTGTCCCAGTTGGTTTTCGGTGGACTGCAGGAGGACGCCGTTGATCTCGGCCGGCGTCAGCTTGCTGGCGACGAACCGATCGAGCCAGCTGCGGAGGGCGGCGTCATCGAGTTCCATCCCCATCGATTCGGCCCGCTGGGCGAACAGCTTCGCGGTGACGGCCGATTGCCGGGAGACGTTGGTGTTGATCCCCAGGGCTTGGATTTCGCCGGTCCGGGGATCCTGGAAAAAGCCCGGCACCTGCGGCGTGCCGCCCCGTTCGAGCGTGGTTTGGGCCAAGGCCGACAAAAAACGCAAGGTTAGGTTATGGTTGCGGTTGAAGTAGTCGATCTCGGAGATGTCGAAAGCACCCTCGTCGTAGCTCGCCACCGTCGTCTCGGTGGTTCCCCCTTGGCGATTCATCTGTTGATACGACTGCAGCGCCGGGAGCACGACAAACGCAAACATCGCCAATACGGTCAGGGCGATCATCAACGGCTTGAGATTGCGGCGGAACAGCTCGAAGGGGCTGGTGGCCATGAGGGGATTCTTCCAAACGCAAGTAGGTTCGAGGGGAAAACGCGTCGGCAGGCCGCAGGCTGGGCCCGCCACGGATGGCAAGCGGCGACGGGGAGGCGGACCCGAGGGCGCCGCCGCGGGTTAGGCACGGTGGTCAGCGGCTGGCACACGCTCGGTCGGCGGGCTGGCCGGGATCTTGTCGGCGGGCTGACCGGGGTCGCTCTCTTGACAAGCGACCGATCGGGTCCGACTGTATCGAGGACAGGATACGGCAAACAGGCCGCACGCGTTCCTTGCAAGACGCTGGCACGTCAACGTACACCTGCCTGAAATAGAGGGTCAAGCCGAGTCGAGGGGGCATCGGCCGACAGATTCACAAAAATCCAGTGAAAGTAACCATGGCAAAATCGGCTGGCAAATCGCTCGTCATCGTCGAATCTCCAGCAAAAGCACGGACGATCTCCAAGTTTCTCGGCAGCGATTACCAAGTCGAAGCAAGCATTGGGCACGTCCGTGATTTGCCCGGCGGTGCGAAGGACATGCCGGAAAAGTACAAGTCCGAAGCCTGGTCCTACCTGGGGGTCAACGTCGACGATCAGTTTGATCCGATCTACATCATCCCCCCCGAAAAGAAAAAGCAGGTCAGCAAGCTGAAAGCGGCCCTCAAGGAAGCTTCCGAGCTGTTCCTGGCGACGGATGAAGACCGCGAGGGAGAAGCGATCAGCTGGCACCTTCAGGAAGTCCTCAAGCCGAAAGTTCCGGTCAAACGGCTGGTTTTTCACGAGATCACGAAGGAAGCGATCCAGCACGCGATCGAATCGCCGCGGGACATCGACGATGCACTCGTCAATGCCCAGGAAACCCGCCGGATCCTTGACCGGCTGTACGGGTTCGATGTCTCCCAGTTGCTGTGGAAAAAAGTGGGCCGCGGGCTGTCGGCCGGACGCGTCCAGAGCGTCGCGATCCGCCTGATCGTCGAACGGGAACGCGAACGGATCGCCTTCCACGAGGCAACCTACTGGGACCTGGAAGGGATTTTTCAGACCGCCCGCCAGGAGAAACTTCCCGCCACCCTGGTGGCGGTCGATGACCAGAAAATCCCCAGCGGCAAGGATTTCGATCCCGATACCGGAAAACTGAAGAAAAGCGGCTTGTTGCAGCTGGACGAGGCGGCCGCCCAGGCGCTCGCCCAACGCCTTCAGCAGGCCGAATTCCGGGTCGCAAAGGTCGAAGTCAAACCGTTCAGCGAACGCCCCAAGCCTCCCTTTACGACCAGCACGCTGCAGCAAGAGGGCAACCGGAAGCTGGGGATGACCTCGCGGAACACGATGCGGGCCGCCCAAAAACTGTACGAAAACGGTTACATCACCTACATGCGTACCGACAGTACGACGCTCTCGACCGAGGCGGTCAACGCGGCCCGCAGCATGGTGAATAGCGAATATGGCGAGAACTTCCTGCACGATTCGGTGCGGGTCTACGCCAGCAAGGTCAAGAATGCGCAGGAGGCCCACGAAGCGATCCGGCCGGCCGGAACCGTGTTTCGAAAACCGGAATCGCTCCGCGGCGAACTCGATCGGGATCAGTTCCGCCTGTACGACCTGATCTGGAAGCGGACCGTCGCCTCCCAGATGGCCAATGCCCGCAAGAAACGGATGACGGTCACGATCGAAGGGGGCGGAGCCCGCTTCCAGGCGAGTGGCACGACGATCGAATTCGAAGGGTTCCTGCGGGCCTACGTCGAAGGGAGCGATGATCCCGAAGCCGAATTGGCCGACAAGGAACGGTTGCTGCCCGAGGTTGCCGAAGCGGACACGCTGACCGCCCAGCAGCTCGATCCCAAGAGTCACACGACGCAGCCCCCGGCCCGCTTCAGTGAAGCCTCCCTGACCCGCGTGCTCGAAGAAAAAGGGATCGGGCGGCCGAGTACCTACGCTTCGATCATCGAAACCATCCAAGCCCGCGACTACGTCTATAAAAAGGGCACGGCCCTTGTCCCCACCTGGGTCGCCTTCAGCGTCGTCCGCCTCCTGGAAACCCACTTCCGCGGCCTGGTCGATTACGAGTTCACCGCGCAGATGGAGGATTTCCTCGACGCGATCAGTCGGCAGGAAGTCCAGCGGCTGGAGTACCTGCAGGCCTTCTACTTCGGGGACAACGGCAAGGGAACCGCGCTCAAACCGACCCTCGATGCCAAGATCGACGAGATCGATCCGCGGGAAACCGCGCGGTTTTCCTTGGGGCAGCCGAGCAGCGGGGAGAACCGGGAAGAGATCTTCGTCCGCGTCGGCAAATATGGCCCCTTCCTGGAACAGGGAGAACGCCGCGGCAGCATCCCCGAGGGCTTGCCGCCGGATGAGCTGGACGCCGACAAGGGGCTCGAACTGATCGAAGCCTCCGCCGTCGATGACGAACCGCTCGGGACCCATCCCGAAACCGGCAAGCCGATCTACGTCAAAGTGGGGCGGTTCGGTCCCTACGTGCAGATGGGCGAAAAGGATGACCCGGAGAAAAAGAACAAGTCCCTGATGAAGGGGATGGAGGTTTCGGACCTCACCGTCGAGCTCGCCACCCAGCTCCTCTCCCTCCCCCGTAACCTGGGTGAGTACGAACCGCTCGGCGCGCCGATCGAAGCGAACGACGGCCGGTATGGGCCCTACATCAAATGCGGGAAAGAGACCCGTTCGTTGCCGGAGGGGGTCTCTCCCTTGGAGGTCACCCGCGACGAAGCGATCGAGTTGCTCAAGCAGCCCAAACGACGGGGCCGTGGGGCCGCCAAAGAACCGCTCAAGGTCTTCGATGATCCTTCCCCCGTGACCGGCAATCCGATCCGTCTGCTCGATGGGCGGTTCGGCCCCTACGTCACCGATGGCGACACCAACGCGTCGCTTCCCAAAGGCAAATCGCCCGAAGAATTGAGCTTTACCGAAGCGGTGGACCTGTTGGCGGAGCGGGCGGCGGTGGCCCCCAAGAAAAAGAAAAAGAAGAAGGCGACGAAAAAGCAGGCGACCAAAAAGAAGAAAGCAGCCAAGAAGAAGACGGCCAAGAAGAAAGCGGCCAAGAAGAAAGCGACCAAGCAGGCGAGTCAGTCCCCCAAGAAGGGCGTCGTCAAAAAAAGCGGTTAAGCGTCGTCCTGTACGCCGCCGCGGTCGATTGTAGAATGGCGTTTCCGCAGGGATGGGGGCGGGCCTTCGAGGTTCGTCCTGTTGCTGCGGTCCGCTGGATGATTTCCTCCCCTCACCCTGTTGTTGTTTTTTAGGAGCCCCCATGGCCGGATCCGAACGCCGCCGTGAATTGCGTCGCCGACGTCATCGCACCAAGAAAGTCAAGATGCTGGTCGATCGAGCCCACAAGGGATCGATGGACAAAGATCGCGTCGCCCAGAAACTGCGGCGGATGACGATCGGGGCGGAAGCGATCATCGACCGCGAAAAGCTGAAATAGGCTCCGTTTTTTCCCGGAGCCGAGGGGCGCGCTCTTTCTCGGAGTCCGGGCTTACGCGCCTCTTCGGAAATGTCCGAGGAGGCGGGGTCGGTGGCCCAACGCGATCTACTTTGGAGCGGAACGGCGCGCACCGTCCGGTTTCGCAAAGTAAATTCTCAGAAAGTACCGGGCGGCTTGCCCCGCTCCGCTAACAAACATGTCACTGACGATGCGAAAGTAGCTGGCATGGGCCGGTGGCCGCCGGTCGCGGGCGGATCGCAGCACCCCACCGGCCGCTTACAACTTGGGCACCGGTCGCTTGGGGGCCCTCTTCAGCATCCGCTTCTGGTCGTCCTGGGGCGCATTGACGTTGTTGTTATTGTTGTTGCCAGGGGGGTTGCGGGCGGGGGGATTCAGGTCGGTAAAGGCTTCTTGCCATTGCCAACCGATCGGCGTCTCCAGCTCGGTCTCGGCGAGGACGGCCCAGGGCGTGCCGGCATGCTCCTCGACCACTTGGTTCAACAACCGGCGGGCCTCTTCCGCTTCTCGCTCGTATTTACTGCCGACGCTGATGCTGTCGGACGGTTCGAGCCTCCAGGTGTTGTTCTTTTCGTCTTCGAACGTCATCCCTCGTTTGGCTTTGGCCAGCATCGCGTTGTAGGTCTCCGCGCGGATTTTTTGCGCGATGACCGTGCCGAGGGCCAAGTCGTAACCGGCTTGCCAGCGAGGGCTTGTTTCGTCCTGCCTCGCTTCCTGGCCCTGCTGGAGGATCTGGTAAAGCTGTTCCAGTTTGGGGGCGATCCGGGCGGCCGCTTGCTGTGCCGTGCCGAGTTCGGAGGTCAACTGCGCTTCGCCCCGTTTGACGAAGCGACGCTGCGGCGATTCCAAGGTGCCGACGCCCGAGATCCGCGCGGCATTGATCAGAGCTTGCCGCATCGGGCTTTCCCGGATCATCCGCATGTAGTCCTCCGGCGCCACGTAATCGGGCTGGTAGGGGGCCATCGTCGTGGGGTCGAAAAAACGCTGCAGGTTGGAGGCGAACGGTTCGATTTCGCCGCGGCCGACCTGCCGGTTCACGTCCCGGTTGGGGTGGACGGTGAAGTAGATACCGCCGGTTTCGTAGCACAGCCGCGTCAGCGCGTAGGGTCCGAATCCGCTGTCGATCGTGGGCGTCGGCGTGAAGCCTTGCCCGCCGCCAAAATCGAATTGCACCCGTTCGGGTAACAAGGTTTCCGGGCCCTGTTGGACCTCGGCCCACTGCGGGCTCTGGTCATACTGCGGATCCGGATCGACGTACTTCACGTAAGTCTTGGCGCGGCCGAAGGGAGCGGGGACCCCGATCACATGGACCGGAATGCCCCACCGCTGGCACAGTTCGATGGAAGGCTCCAGGCCATCGGTATCGTCCCCGCGTTCGTCGGTGACGACGATCAGCACGACATTTCGCTGGGGACCGTTGGGCCCGCGATGACGACGCATCGACTTGAATTCGTCGGCCGCCAGGTAAACGGCGGAAAAGACGCGTTCGACCCCCGAAGCGTCGACTTCGATGTGGTCGACCGTCGCCTTGATTTCAGCGAGGTCGGCGGTCGGTTCTTCGGTGAGCAATTCCACCGATTCGCCAAAACCGATGATCGAGGTCAGCAGCGGTTGTTCATGCGTTTTGGTGGAGGCCTTCCCGCCTTGGGCTTCGACGATCCCCAATTCTTCGTAGATCCGGTCGAAGCGGTCGCGAATGTCCCGCCGCTGGCGATGCAGCGAACCGCTCTTGTCGAATAGCCAGACGACCAGCGTCGGGCGTTCCTCCATCGCCTGCAGGATTTCAAAGGTGATCCGGTCGACGGCGCCGGCCGCCCCCTGCGCCCCTTCGCCGACCTTCCCCTTCTGGTCTTCCAGGCGTTCCAGCGGAGCGACCGCCTGTTTGAAGATGTTGTTGACGTCGATCGTCCCCAGTTCCGTGGGGTCCTGCTGCAGCGGGTTCGGGATTTCGGCGACTTCGGCGAAATTCTCCGCCGATGCCTCGGCCATCTCGGTCGCCGACGCGCTGTTCGCACCCACTTCGCTCGCTGGCAATTCGCTGTAAGTCAGCTCGTCGATCATCTCGAGCGGGTCCCGCTCGTACTCGGGCGGAGAGGAAACCATCACGATCGCTTCTTCATCCCGGGGAGGGACCAGGGGAAGCAATGCCAAGCCGAGGATGACCGCCATGTGCGTCAGCAGACTAGCAACGAAGGCCAACGATTCGTCGTCAAACCAGCCGCCCTCTTCCTCCTCGAAGGCGAACGCTTCCGTCTCTTCCGGGGGGGCGGCGGGGAGCGCGGAAGGTGCCCGCACGCCTTGCGGTTCGGCCGAAGAGTCGCCAGTGGCCGCCATTTCGGTCGGTGAACAGTCGATAGACATGGGCGCTCAGTGAGTCGTTGGGCAGTTGCGGCGGATCCACAGATCCTTCCCCAGCTAGACATTTTCGTCCATGGGGCCCACACTTTCAACTTGTCAGAAGAAGAGGAGATGTGCAGGAGAGCGTGCGGAAAACCCTCCAGTGTCGAACGTTCCGGCTGCGGCAATGTACCCGAAATCGCCACGGGCCAGCCGGCGACAGCTCATCCCCTGGGTTGCCTCGCCCCGTCTTGCGGGGGGGGGCTGGCGGTGGTGAGCCTTTGTAGAGGAGGCGAGAGAAGGAGGAGATCGAGATGCCAGGAAGGACGATTGCGATCGGCGACATCCATGGCTGCCTGGTGGCCTTGAATCAATTGCTTGCGTCGATTGAGCCGCGGGCCGAGGATCGGATCGTGACCCTGGGCGATTACGTCGACCGCGGCCCCGATTCAAAGGGGGTGATCGACCGCTTGATCGGGTTGTCCCAGGAGTGCGAACTGATCGCTTTGAAGGGAAATCACGAAGAGATGATGTTGGGGGTGACCGATCAAGGGGAGCCGCACACCGAATGGGCCCGCCACGGCGGAATCGATACGCTCGACAGCTACGGGTTCGACGGTCGTCTCGATTTCTTTCCTCCCAGCCACCGCCGTTTCCTGGACGGCCTGCTCGACGCCTACGAAACCGATACGCATATCTTCACGCACGCGGCTTACGATCCCCAGTTGCCCCTGGAGACGCAGCCGCCTTATTTGCTCCGCTGGCATTCACTCAAACAGGGCGTCCCCGCTCCTC
>CAYNVI010000087.1:0-11999 GCA_964400585.1 uncultured Pirellulaceae bacterium
CCGAGGAATCCCAGTCCGAGGAATCCCAGTCCGAGGAATCCGAGGCTGAGCAATCCCAGTCCGAGCAATCCCAGTCCGAGGAACCGGACGAGTCGCCTGATTTGATTGAGTCGGAAAGCGTGGTCGACGGCCAGCCGCGACGGATCAGCGATTGGGCGCTGGCAGGGATGCTTTGGAGCGATGCCCATCTGGTTCGCAAGCTGGCTCAGCACGCCTCCCAGCGGGCGGCAAAGCGCGACGATACCGAGCGAGTCCGCGGTCTCCGCGACCTCCAGCAGGATTGCGATCAAATCATCAATGTCCTCGGCCGTTTCGGGTGGCAGGAACTCCGCGCGCCCTCCGCATCGGCGTCTCCCCAACCGGCCTCGTCCGCCGCCGATCCCGCCGCAGCCGGGCGAAATTCCGCGACGGTGCAACGACCGGAAAAGCTGGCGGCCCGGGCGGAAACCGAGACGCCCCCGGGAGCGAACGACCCGGGCGTCGACGATGAACTGCTGCCCGACGAGATCGATTTTGATCTCGAGCGTTACCGCGTCGATGACTACATCGACGAAACCGAACGCGAAGCCGGAAATCTCGCCGACGCGATCGAAGATGGTGCCGAGGGGGCCTTGGCCGCCGGTATCGACAACCTGTCGGGCAGTTACGGCGTCGGTGCCGCTGAGGCGCGGATGAGTCGCCGCGAGCTGTCGACCCGCTCCAACACCCTGCCTTACAGCAAGGATTCGATCTACGACACCGACGACTTCGATCCAGACGTCGACTACGACGTGAACGATCCCTTGCTCGAACCGATTCCCTCGGATTCCAACCCCTTGATCGAGCGAGCAGAGGAAGGCGAGTCGGGAACGGAGCGTGACCGGCCCGCTACCCTCGAAGGTAATCGCGTGGTCGACGCGCCGGCCGACGCTGCAGGCGCCGCGAGCGCAAACGTCGACGATGTGGAAAACGAGAACGATCTGGTGGATGCGCTCCTCGATCAAGACCCGGACGCGGTCGCTGCCGAAGAGGCACGCACCCCATCGCCCACCGGCCCCGCGGACGTCCGTCGCTTTACCGAGCAGGGGCCAAGCTTCCGCCAAGACGCCGCTTGGGTGCAGTTGCATTTCGACGTCAATGATCAGATCTGGCAAATGCTGCCGACCGAGGCCACGGACGAACATGTGCGGAGGATGCTCGACGCCGCGATCCTCCGCTTGCAGGCCCACGCGCGGGTAGCACAACCGCTGGTGGAAGCCGACCGCTTGCACGCCGCTTTCCGAATCATCGGAGATCAATGAAGCCAGCCGTCGGATCCCCCCCAATTTCGGACTCCCCAGAATTTCGGACTCCTTGGTAGCCCTGAGACGTCCCCCCAGCATTCCTTTTTGCAACGAGAGCTCAACCATGATTTCGCCGATCCACCAGCAACAACTTCGTCAGCTCGCTTCCGCCTCCGGTCGTTCGGTTTCGCTGTTCCTGCCGACCCACCGGCAGGGACCGGAAACGCGCCAGGATGCGATCCGGCTGAAGAACACCATTGACCGTGCGCGGGTCTTGCTGAACGACGCCGACAGTGCGGGGGGAGGCCTGGAAAAACAAGTCGCTTCGTTTTACGAACGGATCGACCACAAAGATTTTTGGGACCATCAGGGGGAAGGCTTGGCGGTTTTCTTTCAAGAGAACTTCGAGCAAATGTTTCGCTTGCCCTGCCCGGTACCCGAACAGGTCTATGTCGGTGAAGAATTCCTCCTACGACCGTTGCTGCCGCAACGCCATGTGGACCAACCCTACACCGTGGTCGCACTCACCTGGGACGACGGGAAACTCTATTCAGCCGGCAGCGAAACGATCGAGGAGTGGAAAAACGAGCAGTTCCCCTTCAGCCGTCCGGACCTGGTCGCGCTGCGGGAGTCCGAGGAGCAGCTGCAATATTCGTCGCATCAAAAACCGAGTGGTAGCGGCGGAGGAATCAACACGGCGATGTACCATGGTCACGGCGAAGGCGAACAAAAGCTCGACGCGGACCGACAGCACTACCTGCTGCACGCTGCGGAGCGGATCGCCGCCGTGCGAAAGCAAGTGGAAGGTCCTCTCCTGCTGGTCGCCACCGAAGAGCTATCCGGCCATCTCCCGCAATCGGCGCACGAAGCGTTCGACGCCGTGGTCCCCGGAAGCCCTGCCAATAGCACCCCGGGAGAGCTCTTCCGGCGGACACGCGAAGCCGCCAATCGCTGCGCCGCGGAGGAAGAATCGACGCGGCTCGATCAGCTGGGGACCGCCCTGGCCAATCAACAGGGATCCAAGCAGGTCGAAGAGATCCTGCCAGCCGCCTTCGATGGCAGGATCGCGACTTTAATCGTCCATCCGGACCAGACGGTGCTAGGACAGTACGATCCGACTTCGCGCACCGTCGCCGACGTCGAAGTCACTCCGCTGGCCAAGCCGGGAAGCGGTGAGGCCTTGGTCCATCAAGGATTGAAAGGCGGAACCCGCGAGCTGGCCAACCTGGCCGTCCGTCAGACCTTGCTGACCGACGGGCAATTGCTGGTCTCCGAGCGTTTGGGCAACGCGCCCCTCGCCGCCATCTATCGCTACTAGACTCCGTCAGAAAACCGCGGCGAGAACTGGGCTTGAACGAGGACGCGACTGGTCGCTACCTTTTGGGCTCCCTCGACGCATGGATGACGAATGAGCGACCGGCCCTACCACGTCTTGATTTCTCGCCTTTCGGCGATCGGTGACTGCGTTTTGACGTTGCCCGTAGCGACCGCGCTAAAAAAAGCGATTCCCGAAGTGCGTGTCAGCTGGGTGGTCTCGTCTGCCGGCAGCCAACTGATCGAATGTTGCCCCGATGTCGACGACGTGTTCCGCATCTCCAAACGCTGGCTTCGCGAACCGCGGGAATGGCGGCGTCTGCGACAGCACTTTCGCGAGTGGCCCGTCGACGCGGTGATCGATGCCCAAAGCTTGACCAAAAGTGCGATGATCGGCCTCGCCGTGGGAGCGCGAACCCGGGTCGGGTTTTGCAAGCCCCAAGGTCGCGAATTCGCGCCGATGATCAACACGATCGGCGTCCCGATCCGAGACTGCCATCTCGCCGACGGGCAACTTCGCCTGCTGACGCCGTTGGGCATCCCGGCGGAACCGGCCGAGTTCCGTCTCGACCTACCCCCGTCCTCGCGGGAGTGGGCGGAATCCCAGCTGACCCAACTGGTCGGCCATCGGTCCCCGATCATCATGAACCCGGGAGCGGGATGGGAGAGCCGCCTGTGGCCGGTCGACCGTTTTGGCCGGGTCGCCGCCTGGCTGCAGGACGAGTATGGAACTCCCACCGTCGTGGTCTGGGGCGATCCCCAGGAGCAGCGTCTGGCCGAGGAAATCGCTGAGGAATCGGGGGGAGCCGCCGTGGTGGCTCCGGAAACCGATCTGGTGCAGCTAGCCGCGATGCTGAAAGCCGCCGACAGCTTCCTCAGCAGCGACACCGGCCCGATGCATATTGCCGCCGCCGTCGGAACCCGTTGCATCTCAATGCATGGACCGACGCGTCCCGAAAAATCGGGACCTTACGGCCCGCAACATATTCGGCTCTGCAACGCTCGGCTGAAGGGCTCCAGCCGGACTCGGCGAAGGGCGGACAACCGGGCCATGCTGGCCATCGCGGTAGAGGACGTCTGCGACGCCTTCGTCGAACTCTTCTCGCGAACCGACAATCGCGACGCCGCCTAGCTTCTAGCTCCCTCTCGCAAGCTTTGGCAGGCGCGGGCCCGGTGGGTCACGCGACAGCGTTGCGCATCGTCGAGCGCTGCCATACTGCAACCGGTCGCCTCGACCCAAAAGAACGCATCGTAGCCAAACCCTCCGGTCCCCCTGGGCGCGGTCAGGATCCGCCCCCGGCATTCGCCCCAGGCCGATGCCAGCGGCTGCCCCGCGGGGTCGGCTAGCTGGAGGCAGCACAGGAACCGCGCCTGACGGGAGCCGGCGGGCACGTCCGTCAACTCCGCCAGCAGCTTTTGGCAATTGGCATCGCGGGAAGCGCCCTCGCCGGCGTACCGGGCCGTCCGGAGGCCGGGGCGTCCCTGCAACGCATCGACCTCCAACACCGTATCATCCGCCAGGGTCGCATGCCGGCACGTTTGGGCGGTGATCACCGCTTTGGTCCGCGCGATCTCCGCAGCGCTGCCGCCCTCTTCGACGATCGGGGGCAAACGAACGCCCAGCTCCTCCGCGGTGACCAGCTTTGCCGGAATCCCCGCCAGGCACGCCCGAAACTCGGCAACCTTATGGAGATTCGTCGTCGCCAGCAGGATGGTGGATGGCCACATGGCGGGTTACAGAATGGCCAAAGGGTTGCGACGTTCTTCCATCGTCCCCCGGGTCACCCCGACGCGATTGGCCGCTTGGAGACCCCGCCAGACGTCGGCGCCGGAACGTTCGCCTCGGAGCAATTGCCGGTAGGTATCGATGATCGCCCCGGTGGCCGCGCGGTCTTGCTCGAGCAACTCGACCCGGAAATCACGGACGCCGCGACGGAGCAGTTCCGGAACGACTTCCGCCGAGCTCTGGGGGACCGCGTTGTACAGCGTATTGCGACAGGCCACGTCGGCCTGTAACGGGTGTTCGGTTCCGATGCGATCGCGCAAATGGACCAGATGATCGTCGCAAGGGCGACCGCAATTGGTCTTGTTGGTTCCGGGCGACATCACTGCACAGAAGACACAGTGCTCCATGTGGAACATCGGCATGTGTTGATGGATGACGACCTCCAGCCACCGCGGGGGGACCGCATCGACCAGTTCGATCAGCTGTTCGCGGTTCAGGTCATACGAAGCGGTCACCCGTTCGGCCCGCGTGTCCCGCAACCAGTCGACCGTCAAGGGATTGGCGGCGTTGAGGGAAAAATCGGCAACCGTCGGAAAGCCCTGCTCGGCGAAATAGTGAAGCGCCGCCAGGTTACGACAGAGGAACCCGTCGGGCTGGTGACGGGTCAGGACGCGCAGCAAGCCCGTCTCGCCCGGTTTTTGGATCCGCACGCTGGCCAAAAAGATCGATGCTCCCCGTTGCCGCGCCTCCTGAATTGCCTCGGCATACTGGCGGATATCGTGGAAGTCGCAGTAGAGCTGATCGGCGCCCCGCTCGGCGGCGGCGGCGACTTGCTCGAGATTGCGACACAACAGATGCAGGCGGCTGGTGGGGGCGTTCCCCTCGGAGGCTTCCGGCCTGTCCTCGTCCGGTTGGCCCGGCGAGGGGTGCGCGCGGCCTTGCTTGTGACGGACTTCGGCGGTCAACTGCGGCAAGGCTTCTGCCGCGATCGTGCGGACGGGCGGCGTCGTGGCGACCTGTTCCAGTTGGCGAACCAACTGGCGACGCAATTGATTCAAAAGGCTGACCGGCACCATCGGTTGGCCGACGATCTCCGCGGTCAAATGGCGGAGAGCAAACGGGCTACCTCCCAACCGCCCCAGTTTGTCCCGCAGCACCTGTTCCTCGGCAGGATGCTTGCGGGCGACTTCCAGGGGGATCTCACCCGCCGCCTGGGCACGCTCGCCGCCGGCCGTCGTGGCAGTCACACGGAGCGGTTCACCGCAGATCGCTTCGACATGGAAATCGATGCCCCTCGTCTGATGAGGATCTTCTCCGGCAAACGATTGTCGCAAGCGGCGGTTCAACTGCGGATCATCGGTCTTCCACACCGTCTGTCCGGGCTGGATGAAGGACGTTTCGACATCGCCATGCCCAAACAGGATCTCCACCTCGTCGGTCCCGGCGGTCACCCGTTTCTGGTCTTTGCCTCGCTGGCGAAGCTGAAAGATCCGGCCTCCCTGCTGCGTGCCTCCCGCCCGATCGCCGTCGAACGCCAAACCGTCGCCCCGCGCTAAGGGGGCCGAGACGTGAACGAAGACGCTCCGGGGGGTGGTCCGTTCGACACGCCCCACCGCGACCCCGCGTTTGGCCGACTCGGTTCCCGGCACCAGCATCTTGTGGTCACAGCCTTCCAACCAACCCGGCGAAAATCCTCGGGAGAAGGACAACTCCATCTCGCGAACGTCCTCCGGCGACATCGTGACCGCGCCTTCCCGCATCGCCTGGTCGATCGCTCGCCGGTAGTGAGCCGTGATGTTGGCGACGTATTCCGGCGTCTTCAGGCGGCCTTCGATCTTCAGGGAGCAGACGCCGGCCTCGATCAATTCGGGGATCAGCGGATAGGCGGCCAGATCCTGAGGACTCAGCAGGTAACGGACATCTCCCAGATCCCGGTCTTCCCCATCGCAGATCAGGTCGTAGGGGAGTCGGCAAGCCTGCGCACACTGCCCGCGGTTCGCGCTCCTGCCCCCCAACGATTCGCTGGTCAGGCATTGGCCGGAGTAGGCGACGCAGAGCGCCCCATGGACGAACGCTTCCAGCGGCATCTCGGTCTTCGCCCGCACCTGACGGATTTCCTGCAGCGACATTTCGCGTGGCAGGACGACGCGGCGGATTCCCAGACGCGCGGCCTGCTGGATCGTTTCGGCGCTGGTCAGCGTCATCTGCGTCGAGGCATGGATCTCCAGTTCGGGACAAATTTTGGACACCAAACGGGCGACCCCCAGGTCCTGCACGAGCACCGCGTCGGTACCGGCCGCCGCCACCCGCTCGATCACCGGGGCCAAACCCGGCAGCTCGTCGGAAAAGACCAAGGTGTTCATCGTGACGTAACCCGCCACGCCACGGCGGTGGAGATGGGCGATCAGCTCCGGAAGCTCATCCAGGTGAAAGTTTTTGGCCCGCGCTCGGGCGTTGAAGCCGCAATCAAGACCGAAGTACACGGCATCGGCCCCGTTTTCAATCGCGGCGGCGACACATTCCCAATCGCCCGCCGGGGCCAAAAGCTCGGGACGGGTCAGCGAGGCAGAGGTCGATATCGTCACAGCAGGGGGATTTCCAAAAACAAGCGAGGGCGGAGTGGGACGTCGATCGCGCGGTACATCGCAGCGCGGGACGTTAATCGGTGTTGACTTGGCCTTTGATCGTCCGCTGGGCCACCTCCCAGGCCGAATCCAAGTGGGCCAGGTAGGCGTCGGGCCGCATCAGTTCATCGACCGCCGCCGAGGCAAGCCGGAGGCTGAACAACCAGCCGTCCTGATAAGGGGCCACATTGATGACCGAAGGATCATCGAGGGCTTCTTCGTTGATCTCGGTTAACGCGCCGGCCACCGGGGCGAACAGATCGCTCTCTGCTTTCTTGCTTTCGATGGCCCCGATCTCTTGCCTGGCGGTGATCGCCGTCGGAGGCTCCACGGTCCAGTCCAGGAAGTAGACATCCTGCAGCAACCGCACCGCATAAGCGGTCAAGCCAAAACGGTACAGCTGGCCCTCCCCCGGCCGCGCCCACATATGGTTGCTGGCGTAGAGCCGGTCGGTCGGGAAAGTCGCTCGATGTTCCCCCATCATGAAGGCGAGCAACTCGGGCGGTTGATTCACGTGTAGCGAATCCCTTGATGCTCAGGCTCGAAGAAAGGAGGCAGCAGCGAATCAGCGCGGAGCAAGCCATCGCGCGTCAGTCGGACGCCTTCCGCGGTGCGTTCCATCAAGCCTTCCTCGATGTAGCGATCCCAGACCGGCTTCCATTGCTCGTAGACGTCGACACCGTATTTTGCGTTCAGCGGCGCGAAGGCGAGATATCCTCGTTTGAGCAGCAGGATCATCTGGCGGATCAGCAACTGGTGCTGCGTCGGCGCCATCGCCCGGCCGAGGGGCAGCCGTCCTTCCTCCAACGCCGTCTGGTAGGGCTCCATGTCGGGGACGTTCTGATAGTGAACGCCCGAGACATGTCCAAAGCTGGCGATCCCGGTCGCCAGCAGGTCACTTCCCTGCCAGAGGTTGTCTCGGTAGGAAAAGTTTACCTTGGCGGGATCCTTCACCAGCGTGTAAGCGCTCGAAATCGAATAGCCGGCCGCCTGCAGTTCGTCGTAGGCGTAATTGAGCCAGCCCCGTTTGGTGGGCCAATCGGCCACCGGGGTCTCGATCTGATTGCCCAAGATGTCTTTGCTGTAGACCATATTGAAGGGGAGCTCCATCTGGTAGATCGTCACACTCTCGGGCGAGAGTTCGATCGTTTTGCGGATGTTCTCCTTCCAGTTGTCCCAGGTCTCGCCGACCATCCCCGAGATCAGATCGATGTTGACGTTGGGAAATTCGGCGGCGGTGATCCATTCCCAGGCGTCGAAGACCTGCTTGCTCAGGTGGGCACGGCCGTTTTCTTCCAGCAGCTGATCGCTGAAGTTCTCGATCCCCAGGCTCAGCCGCGTCACGCCCAACTCATTCCGCAGCGTCTTGACCTTGGTTTCGCTGAGCGTCCCCGGCTCGCACTCGAAGGTCACCTCTTCGGCGCCGTCCCAGGTGACATGTTCGCGGAGGCGATCGGCCAGCGCGGTCAGCTGTTTGGGGCTCAAGAAACTCGGGGTCCCTCCGCCAAAGTAGACAAAGCGGAAGGGCCGTCCGCCCATCACCGGCAATTTGCTGACCAACGAGATCTCCGTGCAGAGGGCATCGACATACCGCTGCACCTGGGGGGCTTTGACGTCGGTGAAGACCTTGAAGTAACAGAACTTGCACCGCTTCCGACAGAAGGGAATGTGCAGGTACAGCCCCAGCGGCGCGTCATCCCGCGGCGGCTGCTGCATCGCCTCTTCGATCGCCGGTAACGATTCACGCTTCCATTGGGAATAGGGCGGATAGTTGGAAATGAAATAGCTGCCAACTTCAGTCTTCTTCTCTTCGGTGGTGCTCATCGAGTCGCCCGGGAAGGTGCGAGGACGGAGGGGTAAGATTCCTCGGGAAGATCCCCAGGAAGCGAACAAGTGGGAGCGAAGGTCGCGGTGCGAAGCGGACGCCACGCAAGGCTTGCGGCAGGAGGGCTTGCGGCAGCGAGGCTGGCGGCACGCCCCACCGCCAGCACCTCGCCAGCGGTCAGGGGGAAGGGGAGCCGCCAAAGGCGATGACGGTGCCGTCATCGTTGGCCACCAGCAGACGCCCGTCGGAGACGACCGGGGCGGCATGGAACGATCCGCGGATTTCATATTGCCAGCGGAGCGTTCCGTCGGCCAAGGCAAACCGGTAGAGCCGGCCGTCGGTGGCGGCCACCCAGACGTCGTCCCCCGCAATGATCGGGGAAGCATCGGCAAACCGCCGCAGCATTTTCGACCAACGGAGCTGACCGGTCGCCGCATCCAAGGCGATCACTTTACGGAATTGGCTGGCGACCACCACCGTCGATTCGGTCGCCGCCGGACTGCTGCGGTATTCCTGCTTCCGTTCCGGGTCGTCGAATTCCCACAGCCGCTCGTTCTTTTTCCAGTCGAAGGCCAGGACCAGCCCGCCATGGGTCGTCAGGAAGGCGTGGTCGCCAACCACCGCCGGAGTGCTCAGCGTCGGGCCTCCCAGGGGCAGCGGTTCGGAAGCGGCTTTCCCCTCCTCGAGCCCGACCGCGTGAAGCTGCCCGTCGCAGCCCCCCAAAAAGGTCTGGGAACCGGCGATCGTCGGGGAGCACTGGATCTGATCGGTGGTCTCGTACTGCCACACCAATTGCCCGTCGGCGGCATTCAAGGCGTAGAGGTTGCCATCTTGCGAGGGAACCAGCACGGTGGTGCCGTAAAACATTGCCCCGGCGTTGATCTCCCCGTCACTCGCAAAGGTCCATCGCCGCTCGCCGGTCTTCGTATCGAAAGCATAGACCACGCCGTCGATGTCGCCGATGACCAGCGTCTGATCGCGGACGGCCGGCGGGGCCAGGAAGCCGAGGTCGGTTTCCGCTTGCCACCGGAGCAGGCCGTCGCTCAGCCCCACGGCATGCACGGTTCCCATCGCGTCGGCGATGTAGACGGTCTGGTCGGCGACCACCACGGTGGCATCGATCGCCTCGCCGGCTTCATAACGCCATTGTTCGGTCAGCTCCGGGGGCAATTGCGTGGCCACCGCCCCGGTTCCCTGCGCATCCCCACGGGCAAACGGCCAGTCGGCCGCCTGCAGCGGCAGGCTGGGTAAGGCGGTGATCGTCAAAATCGCCCAGGCGACAAGGAAATTCGCTCGCCCCAGGCGTCGGACAGCGGTTTTCGTGTTCATGGCATCTATTATAGGGACTCCGGCTCCTCTTCCGAACCAATTCGCCGGGAAATCGGCGACCCCGGCCAAATCCTTCCCCCTCCCCTTGGTGGGAAACGAGGAATCCGGTATACCGCGCGATGCTTTGGGGCGCCGGCTTCCCCTTCAGATGGTTGTTTCCGTTCCTCCCTTCCCCCCTGCAGCGGAATGATTTGCGTCAGTATTGGACGAACGCGTCATAAACATACGATGGCCGAGCACCGGCATTTGGCCGAGCAGGGGGTCAAGCTGGTGGAGCTCCGGCTCGACTTCATCGGCCGCGCCGTCAATCTCAACCGCTTGCTCCGCGACCGTCCCTGCCCGGTGGTGGCGACCGCCCGGCGGCGCGAGGACGGCGGCCGCTGGCAGCGGAGTGAGGAAGAGCGGCAAATGCTGCTGCGTTCGGCGATCGCCAGTGGGGTCGAGTACGTCGATCTGGAAGCCGACATCGCCGAAACGGTTCCCCGCTACGGGCAAACCAAACGGATCGTCAGCCTCCACGATTTCGAACAGACCCCCGACAATCTGAACGAGATCCATGCGGCGATGGCTGCCACCGATGCCGACATCGTCAAAATCGCGACGATGGCGCATTCGTTCGACGACACGCTGCGAATGATCCGTCTGGTGCGCGAGGCGAAAGTTCCGACAATCGGAATCTGCATGGGTGAGATCGGCCTGTTGACGCGGATCCTGGCCCATCGTTACGGCGCGCCGTTCACCTATGCCACCTTCAGCACCGACCGAAAACTCGCCCCCGGCCAATTGAACTGGCGGGAAATGCGCGATCTTTATCGCTGTGATGCGATCACCGAGGCGACCCCCTTGTTCGGGGTCACCGGAGACCCGGTGGGGCACAGCCACAGCCCCTTGATTCACAACACGGGGTTCATCGCCGACGAGCTGGACGCCTGCTACCTGCCGCTACCGGTCAGCCCTCAAGATTTCCCTCAGTTCATCGAAGCCTGTCCCGATCTGGGGATCCGCGGGTTGAGTGTCACGATCCCGCACAAGCAACGAGCCCTCGATCATTGCACCCAGGTCGAAGCCGCCGGCGACGGGATCGGCGCGATCAACACGATGATCTTCCAGGGGGAAGAAATCCTCGGCTACAACACCGACTACCGCGCCGCGATGGATTGCCTGTCGGCGATGCTGGAACCCGACCCCACCGCCGACCAACCGTACGCGGGGAAGACGGCACTGCTATTGGGTGCCGGCGGCGTCTCGCGGGCGATCGCCTGGGGTTTGTACCACCGGGGCGCCCAAGTGGTGCTCAGCAGCCGCACGCTGAGCCGCGCCGAACAGCTTGCCAACGAATTGGGAGGCAACTGCAGCGCGATCGAGTGGGAGACGCGGCACGACGTCGAATATGACATGCTGATCAACGGAACGCCCGTCGGCATGCACCCCCAAGTCGACGCCACCCCGTTCCATGACGAAGCCCTGAATCCCGAAGCGATCGTGTTCGACACGATTTACAACCCGGAACAGACGCTGCTGATCAAGCATGCCCGACGAGTCGGCTGCCCTGTCATCACCGGCGTCGATATGTTCGTTCGCCAAGCGGCCTACCAGTACAAACTGTTCAGCGGCAAAGAACCGCAACCGGGACTGATGCGGCAAGCGATCAAGGACGCCACCAGCTCGGTGCGAGTCAATCGATGAGCGGCGAGGGCGCACCCAACCGACCGATCATCCGAGAAGCCAGCCGGGACGATGCGGCGAGGATCCACGACCTGCTGGAACCGGAAGTCCGCCAACGCAAACTGCTCCGCCGCTCGGTCGACGAAATCGCGGACCTGACGCGGCATGGGTTCCTCGCCGAAGAGGCCGAGGGCTGCATCGGTTTTGCCGCCGTGGAAATCAGGACCGTACCAGCTGGCGATGCCCTCCATGCT
>CAYNVI010000088.1:0-3364 GCA_964400585.1 uncultured Pirellulaceae bacterium
ATTGCGTGTCAAAATAGAACGCGACGAGCGCCGCCTTTTCGGGGGAGAGGGGACCCAAAAACAGCCTCATCAGAGATGTGTGGAACAGTCAGCCCAGGGGGGAGGGTGTCTATGCTCGGTCTGGATTGTGTAGACACCAATGCCCGGGGGGAGGGTCACTATCACGCGGCGTGGTGAGGCCTGCCTACCAGGAAGGACGGGGGGCCGCGGACTTCCGATCGATCATCTCCTGCAGCCCCTGCGCGCCACGAAGCTGGATCAAATCCTCCGCCCACTCGGAGTAGAGTTGAGCCCGCTCCTCCGCCTCGGCGAAGACGCGAACGGCCGAACCTTTCCGCGCGTCGTCGCGGATCAGCCCGAAGAGATCATGGTATTCGGCCGGCTGGTCGGGGCGACTTTCGTGCTCGGGATGAGCGACGCGGGCGGTCACGTCGAACCGGAAAACTTGAAGCCAGCCGGGACGCTGGACCGCCACCAAGCGAACATTCTTTAACTGCGCGGTGCGCCCGAAATAGCCATTGGCCGAGAGGTGCTGGCGAATCTTCATCTCCATCTCGTAGTCGCCGCACCAATTCGACCAACGCTCGCGGAGTTTCTTCAGCGTTTCCAGCATGCTTGACCTTCGATCACGGGGACATTGACGCGACGGAGGTTGTAACCGCCAAGTCGGGCGACGGATCACCACGCCGGGCGACGATGCCGCCGAAAAAAAACCGCGACCGCAAGAGCGGGGGGTCAGTTGCTGACGCGTTCGACGTACTCGCCCGTGCGGGTATCGATCTTGACCACGTTCCCCTCCTTGATGAAGCCCGGGACGGTGATCTCGGCGCCGGTCTCCACCTTGGCCGGTTTGGTGACGTTGGTGGCGGTATCGCCTTTGGCTCCGGGAGCGCAATCGACGACTTCCAGCTCCACGTGATTCGGCGGTTCCAGGATGATCGGGTTGCCGTTGTAGAGCGTCATCGTGCAGAGCATGCCGTCCTTGAGGTATTTCCAGGCATCGCCCGCCTGTTCGCTGCTCACTTCATACTGTTCAAACGTCGTGTTATGCATGAAGACATAGTCTTCGGCTTGGCGATAGAGGAACTGGACGTCGACCTGTTCGACATCGGCCCCCTCGAGCGAATCCCCCCCTTTGTAGGTCCGGTCGAGCATCGTTCCCCGCACCAGGTTCTTCAGTTTGCACTTGTAAAACGCGTTCCCTTTGCCGGGTTTGACAAAGTTCATTTCGGTCATCAGGTAGGGTTCACCATCGATCTGAACCTTCAGACCTTTGCGAAAATCGCTGGTGTTGTAGGTTGGCACGGCGACGATTCTCCGGTGCAATAGCGGGGGAAGAGGGATCGGATGATTCGGTCCGGCACGCCTTCAAATCCCGCGCAGGCGGGCGAGGAAATCGAACCAGATGGACGGAATTTTAGCGACCGAGGGGCAAGCTGTCCGCGCCTCCCGGACGGAAAACGGCGGGGCCGAACCCGACGCGCCAGCGATGGGTCCCACCTGGCAGCAGGCGATGCGGAAGGCGATTCGCGATCCGGAAACGCTGTGCGCGGAATTGGGGTTGCCCGCCTCGCTCGCGTCGGGCGCCCAGGCCGGCGCGGCGGAGTTCCCGCTGTTCGCCCCCCTGGAGTATGTCGCGCGGATGACGCCGGGCGATCGCGACGACCCCTTGCTGCGGCAGGTGCTGCCGTTGGCCCAAGAGGGCGAAAAACGCCCCGGCTTTGCCGCTGATCCGCTGGCCGAACAAGCCGCCTCGCTGAAGCCCGGGCTGCTGCAGAAGTACGCCGGGCGGGCCTTGCTGGTCACCACCGGGGCGTGCGCGATCCATTGCCGCTACTGCTTCCGCCGGCACTTCCCTTATGGATCGGTGCCCCATTCGCTGGACGCCTGGTCCGACACGCTCGCCTACCTCCGCCAACACGAATCGATCGACGAGGTGCTGCTCAGCGGCGGCGATCCCCTCTCCTTGGTCGACGAACTGCTGGCCCGCTTGGTCGAAGCGATTGCGGCGATCCCGCACGTTCAACGGATCCGCGTCCACACCCGCTTTCCGATCGTGATCCCGCAGCGGATCACCGAGCGGTTGATCGCCACCTTCCGCGATTGCCGTCCCACCTGCTGGTTCGTCGTCCACGTGAACCATCCGCAGGAATTGGATCGGCCCACACTGGCCAGTCTGGGGCGGCTGATCGATGCCGGCATCCCGGTGCTGAACCAGGCAGTCCTGCTCCGCGGCGTCAACGACTCGGTCGACGTCCTCGAAGCGTTATGCCGACGATTGGTCGACCAGCGGATCCAACCGTACTACCTCCACCAGCTCGATCGCGTCCAGGGAGCCGGGCATTTTGAAGTGGACGAAGCGACCGGGCTGCAGCTGGTGGCGCAGCTGCGGGAGCGGCTGCCTGGATACGCCGTCCCACAGTATGTCCGGGAAATCCCGGCCGCGGCGTCCAAGACCCCGCTGCCGATTGCCGGAACCGAGCCTATTCCTTGAAGACGCGGACGCCGAACGATTCGAGCGCTGCGATCTGCTCGCCTGCGGCCTGCTTGCTCAACGGATTACCGCCCAAGTAGACCTTCAGGTAGGGGGCAAAGCGACGCGAGCCTTCCGCATCCTGCTTGCACATCTGCACGAGCGGTCCCAGATCCTCGATCTTGTTGTTCGAGATCAGCAGGAAGTCGAGCTCGGTCAGCCCGGTGATCGGTTCCAGCGTGGTGATTTGATTGCCCTGCACGTCCAGCGTCGTCAACCAGTTCAGTTTCGACACGGGGGAGAGGTCGGTCAGCTGGTTATCGGAGGCATCGAGCGACCACAGCTTGCTCAACCCGGCGATCGGCTCGAGCGTTTTCAGCTGGTTGCTCGCCACGTAGAGCGTTCGCAGGTTGTCCATCTTTTTCAGCGCCGCCAGATCGGTCACCTTGTTGCCCGAAAGGTCGAGCAGCTGCATGGCGGTCAACTTGGCCAGCGGCTGGATGTCGCTGATCTGGTTGTTGGCGAGCGTCACCGACTGCAGCCGTTCCAAGTCGGCCAGTGGCGTCAGGTCGGCAATCTGGTTGTCCTCCAGATCGATCAGCATCACCGCGTGGCAATGCTGAAGCCCTGCCAGGCTCTTGATCTCTTTGCCGCGTCCCACGACGCGGGAGATGTTTTGCACATCCTCCTTCGTCAACGGCTCGTCGTTGTAACGCTTTTCGAAGACTTCGGCACGAACCGCCGCTTCCAGGCCGGGGTCGGGGAAGAGCTTGTCCGCTTTCTTCTTTTCTTCCGCTTCCTTCGCCTTGGCAGCCTCCTCGGCCGCTTTCATTTCCGCTGCTTTTTTCTCAGCCGCTTTTTTCTCAGCTGCTTTTTTCTCAGCTGCTTTTT
>CAYNVI010000088.1:3464-11943 GCA_964400585.1 uncultured Pirellulaceae bacterium
TTTTCTCAGCCGCTTTTTTCTCAGCTGCTTTTTTCTCAGCTGCTTTTTTCTCAGCTGCTTTTTTCTCAGCTGCTTCTTTCTTGGCCGCTTCTTTCTCGGCTGCTTGCTTGTCGGCCGCTTGCTGGTCGGCGTCGGGCGTTTTGGCTTGCGGGGGCTTCTCGGCCGCTTCGGCAGCGGGCTCTTGCGGGGCGGGGGAATTCTTCTCGTCGGCACGGGCGATGGCGGGAACCGTTACCGCGAGAACCAATAACAGGATGAGGAAGGATCGCGAGGGCATGCGGGTGTCTCGAGATTGGGGGTAGGAAAGGGTCGAAATGCGGGCTCCGAAGACTTCGAACCCGCCCATCAGGTTAGTTCCCCGAGCGGTCACGAGCCAGCGGCGAGCTCACAGGCACGGTTCTCGAGGAGGCAGCTCTTAGGGAGGCAGCTCGCGGGGAGGCAGCTCGCGGGGAGGCAGCACTGCGCGGCCCCGCGACGGCAGCGATCACGGGTCGTGGCCGCGGCAGCCCTTACAAGGCCTCTAGCATAATCGATGCGGCGAGGCGTCGGGGCGGCCCGCCGCACATCCCGGATCCCGCGGCCCCCTCAGGGACGATAAAATCGCGGCAGGAAACGAGCCCTAGGAAATCAACGCATGAAACAACGGGTCCAGCATCTGCGGCTTGCTTCCGAGCATTGGTCGCAATCGGTCTCGCTCGCCGCCCGGTGCCGGCGGCTGGGAGAGGTGCGACACATCATCGCCCAGCGTCTCGACGACCTGGTCGCGGCGACGCATTCTTCGATCCGGGTCGAGGATACCGAGACGATCGCCGCCGAGCTGTTGCCGTTATGCGATGCCTTGGCGGAGCTCGCTCGCCGGGGGCCAGCGGTGCTCGCTCCCCGGCGGCACAGCGGGCGCGGGGGTCCCTGGTGGATGTGGGGCGTCCGCAGCCGCGTGGAACGCGTCCCCTGGGGCGTCGTGGGAGTCTTGGGGACTTGGAACTACCCGTTGTTGCTGGCGGGCGTGCAGGTGGCTCAAGCGTTGGCGGCGGGCAATGCGGTGCTCTGGAAGCCGGCCCCCGGCGCCGAAGCGGCCACGCAATGCCTGGCCGAATGCTTTTGGGCCGCCGGAATTTCGGAAGACCTGTTGCAGCTGGCCGCCTCGGACGTGGCCAGCGGGCAGGCGTTGATCGATGCGCCGGTCGACCACATCGTGCTCACCGGTTCGGCGGCGACCGGCCGGGCCGTGCTGCGGCAAGCGGCGAACTGGCTGACGCCGGCGACCCTGGAATTGAGCGGTTGTGATGCGGCGATCGTGCTCCCGTCGGCCGATCTCGATCGCCTCCTCGACTGTTTGCTCTTCGGCCTCCAGACCAACTCGGGGGCGACCTGTATCGGCCCACGTCGGCTGATCGTCACCGCCCCGATCGCCGATGAAGTCGTCCGGCGGCTGGTCGCCCGCCTCCGTCAGGTCGAGCCGCAAGCGGTCCATCCTGCCGCCCGAGGGGACCTGCTCGACGCGGTCCAGACAGCGATCGCGGCAGGCGCGGTCGATCTGCTGGGGCACTGGGACGCGGCCGAATTGAGCCTGCGGGGACAGACTCGGCCGCTGGTCCTCGATCAGGTCCGTCCCGACTTCGAAATCGCCAGCCGGGACCTGTTTGCCCCGGTGCTTTCGTTGCTTCGCGTTTCCGATGCTCAAGGGGCGATCACAGCTGCCAATCATTGTTCCTACGGCCTCGCCGCCTCGATCTTCGGCGACGCCGCCGAGGCCGCCGCGGTGGCATCGCAACTGTCGGTCGGCACGGTTACGATCAACGACCTGATCGCGCCGACCGCCGATCCGCGCTTGCCCTTTGGGGGCACTCGCGAAAGCGGCTTCGGCGTGACCCGAGGACCGGAAGGCCTGTTGGCGATGACGCGTCCGCGGGTGATCTCGCAGCGGAACGCCTGGTTTGCCCCGCACCTGCGTCCCCGCACCCCTCAAGATCGAGCATTGCTGACGGCGGCCTTGCAGCTGAAGCATCTGGCCGGCGGCAAGCCGCGATGGCAAGCGTTCCAGCGGCTGCTGGCAGCCGGCCGGCAGCGGGGCGCGAGCGGCTCCAGCCGTGGCGACGAAAAATCAGAAGGTGGGCAGCGGACCACTTGATATGTTGGAATAATGACGCTCGCTCGTCAGCGTTCGCAGGATTTTCTGCTCTTTCTGTTTCTACAAGGATTGGTCGTTGTGATTGCCACTGATTCCGCAGCAGGTCCCTACCGGGTAGTCATCGTGGGAGGCGGGCTGGCTGGGATCAGCAGCGCCTGTGTGTTGGCGGCTCGCGGTCATCAGGTCACCTTGCTGGAAAAGAACCCGTGGGTCGGTGGCAAGGCGGCCGCGCTGGAAGCCGACGGCTTTCGCTTCGACATGGGCCCGACGATCCTGACCCTGCCCAGCGTGCTCCGCCGGGTGTTCGCCGAAGCGGGCAAACGCGTCGAAGACTACCTGGAATTGCTCCCGCTCGACCCCCAGTGGCGTTGTTTTTTCGAAGGTTCCCAAGGGGGGTCCCCGACGACGCTCGATCTGGTCGCCGACGTGCCGACGATGAAGCGGCATCTCGATGCGTTCACCGATTCGCCGCAAGCGGGCGAGGGGTACGAGCGGTTCATCGCGATGTCGAAGAACCTTCACGAAGTTTCCGATCGGTTCTTTTTCTGGAAAAGCGTGGGCGGCTTGACCGACACGTTCGATTTCGGCTCGTCCTTTTCCGCCGCCGTGCTCAAAGACGTGCTGAGTCTCCAGATGGGACGCAGCGTGTCCTCGGTCGTCCGCCGGCACATGCCTGACGAGCGGGCCGCCCAGATGATGGACCACTTCACCCAATATGTCGGTTCGGCTCCCGATCAGTCGCCGGCGGTGCTCTGTAGCATCGCTCACATGCAGACCGAAGAAGGGATCTGGTATCCGGTCGGGGGGACGCGGGCGGTCCCGCTGGCCCTGGAACGCTTGGCGGGCGAACTGGGCGTCGACATCCGCACCGGCACCGATGTCCAAGCGATCGAGACCGACGGGCATGCCGTCCGCGCGGTCGTGACGACCGACCAGGAGACGGTTCCGTGCGATGCCGTGATCAGCAATTGTGACGCGGTTCGCACCTACCGCGAACTGCTGGGAGGCCAAGCCGGGGGCCGGTTCGACAAGAAAAACGATTACGAACCCGCCTGCTCCGGCGTCGTTTTCTACTGGGGGCTGAAGCGTCGCTACGAGCAATTGTTGCATCATAATTTCGTCTTCAGTCGCGACGCGGAGGAGGAATTCGAGGCGATCTATCGGCGTGGCGAACCGGCCCGCGATCCGACCGCCTACCTCTGCGCTCCGGCGATCAGCGAACCGGCGGTTGCCCCCGAGGGCGGCGAAGCGTTGTACGTGCTGGTCCACACGCCTTACCTGCGTCCCCATCACGATTGGAAAACGATGCTCCCGCGGTACCGGGAGGTGATCCTGGAAAAACTCGAACGCACCGCGGGGCTGGAAGGTCTGTCGGATGAGATCGCCTTCGAATCGGCGTTGACGCCCGAAAGCATTCACCATCGCTACCGGGTGCTTAAGGGCGCGATCTACGGACTTGCCAGCCATGGCAAGTACCTGGGGGCGTTCAAGCCGGGCAACCGCCGCAGCGATGTTCCCGGCCTCTATCTAGCCGGTGGTGCCGCCCATCCGGGTCCCGGCATGCCGATGGTTTTGATGAGCGGCTGGATCGCCGCCGATGCCCTCGACCAGGATGCGCGGAGTGGTCGGCTGGCCCGCCGCCTCCCCATCGCTGCCGACCGCTGATGCCACGACCTGCGAAGCGAGCGGCGTCCGCGGCGCCGGACGATCTCCCCGGCGTGTCGCCATTCTTGCAGGATGGCTTCCACCGGTTCCTGCGGCCCTTCCTGCGGCGGCACTTTCACACGATCGCGGTCGATCGCGACAGCCGTCCTTTGACCGCGTCGATCCCGACCGACGAACCCGTGATCGTGTTCGGCAACCATCCCTCCTGGTGGGATCCCTTGATCGCGCACTTGCTCTGCCAGACCTGGTTCCCGCCCCGGCAATTCTATGCCCCGATCGATGCCGACGCGTTGGCCAAATACCCCGTGTTTGGCAAACTCGGTTTCTTCGGCGTCCGCGTCGACACCCCCAGCGGCGCGGCGGTGTTTCTCCGGACCTGCCGCCGCTTGCTGGAAAGCCCGCAAAGTTCGCTGTGGGTCACCCCCGAAGGACGCTTCGCCGATGTCCGGGATGATTCGGCGCCGTTGGCGCCCGGCTTGGCGCATCTGTGCACCCGGGAACGTCGCGGCTTCGTCCTTCCCCTGGCCATGGAATATGTTTTTTGGGAAGAACGGCTGCCGGAGTGTCTGATTCGGTTCGGCGAGCCGTTGGCGCTGGCCGATCACGACTGGTCGAAAACGAGCTGGCAGGAAACGTTGACCGCCCGCTTGCGGAGCAACCAGGCGGCGTTGGCCAAGCGGGTCATCGCGCGCGATAGCGACGCGTTCGAACCGGTCCTGACAGGCAGCCGCGGCGCCGGCGGCTTCTACGACACCTTCCGTCGCCTCCGCAGCTGGCTGAGCGGTTCGCGGTTCCATGCCGAGCACGGAGATAAATTCCATTGATCCTGCTGCTGCTGGCCGCCGCTAGCTTGCTGCTGGCCCTCGGTCCCTGCCTGCTGTTCTGCGACAACCTGCGGCGTTTTCGGCCTCCCGCCGAGGACGAACGCTCTGCCGGGGAGCCCAGCACGGACGATCGGTCGGCCGTCTCGGTGTTGATCCCTGCGCGAAACGAAGCGGAGGCGATCCGCGAGAGTGTCACGGCAGCCCTGGCGAGTGAAGGGGTGCGTTTGGAAGTGATCGTGCTCGATGACGATTCGTCCGATGCGACCGGGCAGATCGTTAAACAGCTGGCGGCCGACGACAAGCGCGTTCGGCTGTTGAGCGGCCAGCCGCTGCCGGCCGGCTGGAACGGCAAACAATTTGCCTGCTGGCAACTGGCCAACGCGGCCGAACACGAACAATTGCTCTTCCTCGACGCCGACGTGCGCTTGCACGCCGCTGCCCTGAGACGCCTCGCCCGGCAGCAACGGACGCCCGGCTGCGACCTGCTGAGCGCGTTTCCTCATCAGGAAACCGGTACGCTGGCCGAACATCTCTTGATCCCGATGATGCACATCATCTTGCTCAGCTTCTTGCCGCTCGCCCGGATGCGGGCCAGCACCCATCCGGCCTATGCTGCCGGTTGCGGTCAGTGCTTCCTGACCGATCGGCAAGCGTACCGCCGGGCGGGGACGCACGCGGCGATCCGGGCGACGCGGCACGATGGCTTGCAATTGCCCAAAGCCTACCGCGAAGCGGGCCAAGCGAGCGACTTGGTCGACGGGACCCCGATCGCCGATTGCCGGATGTATCGCAACACCCACGAGGTGATCGAAGGGCTGCTAAAAAATGCCCATGAAGGGATCGCCACGCCGCGGTTGATCCTCCCGTTCACGCTGTTCCTGCTGGGCGGAACCGTGCTGCCGCTGGTCGTCCTGGGCGCAGCCTGCTGGCAAGGGCAAAGCGTGCCGGCAATCCTCGCGGCAGTCGCCCTGGCCAGCGGCTGGCTGCCCCGCTGGCTCGCGGCGGTCCGCTTCCGCCAAGCGGCGCTCGGCGCTGCGTTACATCCCTTGGCGGTCAGCCTTTTCGTCGGCCTGCAGTGGGTTGCCCTGGTGCGGCGTCACCTGGGCTGGACCACCGCCTGGCGGGGCCGAACCGAATAGTCCTCGGATACATTCGGACCTGCTTAAGCGAAGGGACGCAACCGCTGGACGCGGTGATTGTTGCTATCGAGCACGTGAATCCGTCCTTGCGAGTCGACCACAACCCCCCACGGCTGATAGAGCTCGCCCGGCGCATGCCCCGGCCCTCCCCAGCTTCCCAAAAACTCTCCCGCCCGGGTGAACCGCTGCAACCGCTGGTTGCCGTACTCGCAAATCAAGACGGAGCGATCGGGCAAGAAGGCGAGGTCGTAAGGATAGTAGAGCTCGCCGGCAGCCTGACCCAGCCTTCCCCAGCCCCCGCTTCGCCGCGGTTCGGAAGGCTGGTGGACGTCCTGGCGACGCAGGTCGTAGCACTGGATGCGGTGATTGCAGGCATCGACCACCCACAGTTGATCTTCTTCATCGACCTTCAGCGTTTGGGGGCGAATGAATTGCCCCGGTTCCCGTCCCGTGGTCCCCCACTGCGTGAGGAAACGCCCCTCGGGGTCGAATTTTTGAATGCGGTCCGAATCGCCGTATTCGCCGATGTAGTAATTCCCCAGAGAATCGCGGGCGACGTGCGTGACAAAGGCGAACTCGCCGGGCGCCTGCCCGGCGGTCCCCCCGATCGTCTGCTCGGGAAGCAAGGTGCCCTCCAGGTCAAAGGCGAGCACCCGGTAGTAATGGGTGTCGGCGGCGAGTAGCCGCGCGTCCGCGCCGGAGGCCGCCTCGCCGGGATCGATGGTCAGGCCGGTGGGACGACCGTTGGCGGTGTCGGGCATTTTCCAGTGATGAAGGAATTCGCCCTCGGCGGTAAAGACCTGGATGCGTCCGGTGGTGTCGACGATATAGAGACGATCCTGCGGGTCGATGGCGATCGCCCGCGGCTTCAGGAACCGCCCCTCGGAGATCCCCCGGCGGCCCCAGACCGCTTCGGGTTCGCCGGCCGCAGCCTGGCCGCCAAGGCAGCCTGCCAGCCAAGGCAGCCCGCCGACCAACGCGCCGGCTGTCCGCATCCACGCTCGGCGAGGCAGCCGCGGGGCGTCCGTCCCCCACCGACCAGCCGGACCGGGGCACCCCCCCTGCAGAGAAGAGGAGATTCGCTCGCGCGAGAATTTTTCCATAAGACAACCGAGGGTGATTTCCAGAGGGGGCCGAGGGCCGCGGGTTGCCGCCCCTCGCCGCCCGATACTACAATATCGCAATTCTCGACTTTCCGGAATCTTGGGTCGGGGCCGCCCGGCGGCGGGCAGGCAGGGTTCCGGTTCACCCCATCGCACGGCTGCGGGGCAGGCTTGCGGGCTGCGGGGCGAGACACCGAGCGAGCGGGGCAGGATCGGCGATTCGAAATCCTCGTCCCCTCCTCCCGTCGCTTCGCATCCTGGTCGCGGTTCCCATCCGCCGGGCTGCCGACTGCTGTTGTTGCTCGCCGCCACCGTGCTCTTCCCCGTCGCTCCCCCGTCAGTCTTTCATTCGAGGTCGCCACGCCATCCGATGGCCACTGTAATCGACCTGCAACAAGCGGAAGACCCGCGGGACATCGTGCATCGTGCGGTCCAGTCGCTGACCGAAGGAGATGTGATTGGCGTTCCGACCGACACGGTCTACGGGCTCGCCGCTTTGGCCCTGGAGGAAGCCGCTGTGGAAAAGCTGGCGGCCTGGAAGGGATCCGCGACGCCCGACCCGTTGGCACTCGCGATCCGCAGCACCGCCGCTGCCTGGGATTACATTTGCGACGCGTCCGACTTGGCCAAACGGTTCGCGCGTCGTTGTTGGCCAGGGCCGTTGACCCTGGTCGTCTCCTGCCAACATGCCGAATCGGCGATCGCCCAGTTGCCGGCCGCGGTTCGCCAGCGAATCCTTGCGTCCGACGGGGGAGTCGGGTTCCGGGTTGTGGACCATCGGATTATCGGGCAGCTTCACCAGTTCCTGTCGGCACCGATTGTGCTGACGAGTGCCCAGGCTCCCGGGCAACCGCCCGCGCGGACGGGGAAAGAAGTGGCGGAGCGTTTCGGAGATCGACTCCCGTGGGTGCTCGATGATGGCCCTTGTCGCTACGGTGGGCCCTCCACGGTCGTCCGCGTCGACGCCAATCGCTATAAAATTTTACGGGAAGGGGTCATGGAAAGAGCTGCCATGCGTCAATTTGCCAAACCGATCATCGCGGTCGTTTGCACGGGTAATACGTGCCGAAGCCCGATGGCCGAGGCCTTGCTGCGGGAACATTTCCTGCGGCGGACCGGCGCCGAAGATGCCGTGCAAGTCGTTTCGGCCGGCGTCGCCGCGATGGGCGGATCGGGGGCGAGTCCGCAGGCGGTGGAAGTGATGGGCCAGCGAGGTTTGGACCTGACCGGGCATGCCAGCCGCCCTCTCGATGAACGCCTGGTGAACCTGGCGGATGTGATCTTGACGATGACGCGGAGTCATCGGGAAGCGATCATCAACCGCTGGCCCGAAATCGCCGACCGGGTGCGGACGATTCGGCAGGACGGGGGAGATATCACCGACCCGGTCGGAGCGCCCAGCGAGATTTACGCTGCCTGCGCCGATCAGATCGATCGCGAATTGAATTCATGGGTCGCGTCGCTCGGGGACGATTGGTTGCCGCGCGAAACGCCCGAGGATAAGGGGTAACATGTTGCGAGTCTGTATTGCCAGCGATCACCGCGGCTACGCCATCAAGGCGAAATTGGTGCAAACCTTGCGCGATGCCAGTTTCGATGTCACCGACGTGGGCACCGATA